>JBEBGU010000029.1:0-15943 GCA_040081325.1 Prosthecobacter sp. | reverse complement strand
GCGCGCCTTTATCCCAGTCCATGCCTGCGAGGTCAAGCCACGTCATCAATGGCACTACCTTTTCCCGTGCGTGGTTTCATCGAAAAGTGGCACCAAGGATAGATCTTGTCAGCGAATCGGCGGTGTCAGTGATCGAGTTGTCCGTATATCCGGGCTGCTGACTTGGCAGACTGGCCGCGATGGCTTGATGTTCCGGCGGTAGCGGACCTGTTGCCATGGCCACCTGATAGTAATGCAGCGCCCGCTGGGGTTTTGCCGAGTGGGCAAAGATAAGTCCCATACAAAGATTGGACTCTCTGAATTGAGGGCAGAGATCCAGCGCCATCAAGAAAGCCTCTTTCGCTTCAGGCACACGACCTAGACATAGCAGATTTAACCCGTGACAATGATGCAGCCGAGCGCTGCGGAAGCCTTTGAGAAATAGAGGTTCAATCACCTGCAAAGATTTTTCATACTGTCGGCATTTGGTCAGAATGATCGCCAAGTTCTCCGCAGCCATGGAAAAATTTGGACTCAAATCGGTGGCCTTTTGCAGACAGGAAATGATTTCCTCAGAATGATCCCCCCCTTTTTGGGCCAGTGCCGTGGCCAGCCCATTGTAGGCTCGCGCACGCTGCGGGCTTTTCGAGATGACGTCACGATAAATGGATTCGTCGTCGCGCAGGATTTCATTCCGAGCCAGGGTCGCTCCGCCGAGTGCGATCACCCAGACCGCCACTGCCGCGTGGAGTGCATGACGTCTCGTCGGCCGATTGGCACACGCTTCACTCCAGCGATTGAAAAGCACTGCGATGGCCAGAAAAATGCCCACCGAAGGCAGATAAGAACGATGCTCCGCCATCAGATCCGGCAGCGGAACCACGCTGGAAGATGGGGCCAATGTGATGAAGAACCAGAGGATGCCGAAAAACCCAAGGCTTCCTGCTTGGTCCTGCCCACGGCGATGCCACAGCCAACCGACAAGAAGCAGCGCCAGGATGCCATGAAAAGCCAAAATGAATCGGATGTCCCGGATCGAGCTAATCATCTCAAACCCAGGATCGAAGTTTTGATTCACTGGCACGGCTAGGAGCTGCAAATAACGCAGGCAGACACCGGCCTGCGTCAGTGCGTATTCGAATGGCGAAAAGTGGATCGTCCCAATGTTCGTGATGTTCATCACACGCCAGAGGCTGCCATCTCCAGTCTGGGCAAAAGACGTGGCCACTAACAGGATCGGAATCACCGGAAGGAGCAGCAGCACTGGCAGACTTCTTTGCAAGGCCTGCCTCCAGGACGTGCCGAGACACAACCTGTCCATCAGCAGGATCATGATTGGCGCGGTAAAGCCTATCTCCTTTGAAAGCATCGCGGCGAGAACCACCACCGGGACTGACCAGCGCATGAGCCGCCCGCTCCACAATCCCGATGTCGAATGTCCGCGAATGAAGAGGACCGCCGCTGAGAGATAAAACATCGTCGCCAAGGACTCGAACCTCTGGACGACATAGGTCACCGACTCCGTGGCTAGCGGATGCAGAGTGAATAGCAGGGCGGCGGCGGCGGGCGCAAAGAGAGTGCCCGCCGAAGCGGTCTTTCTGCCATGCTGAATCAGCAGCCAGCCCAAGACAAAGACCAGACAGCCATTCACCGCATGGATCAGTATGTTCACCAGCCGGTAGCCTGCTGGATCGACGCCACCAGCAAGCCGGTTCCAGTAAAACGTGACATAGGTTACTGGGCGCACGATGAAATTTAGCGCGATGTCTGAATCAAGACCCGCACGCTGCGCGCTCGCATTAAACTCAATGAAGTTTAGTGGGTACAGGAAGCTGCTTGAGCTCTTGAGCAGTGGATTTTCCATCAAATACTGACGGTCATCGAGCACGACTCCGTGGTGCAAGACGGGAATGTAGATCCCAAGCGTGATGAGCGTGATGATCAATAGCACCCACCAGCCTGCTTTAGGAAGACGCATCGTCCTCCAGGACACAGCTTCAACTTGGCTGACGGACGCAGCTGCGGATGATAAATCCACTCTGGGGAGACGGCGGTTAGGGGTGCGATTCGACATGGTAATTTGGGGGTGGTTATGACGATCCCATTTTGTGAGTGGGGTCGCGTAGCAGGCAAATCCCACGCCTTGTGGTGAACCGAGCCAGCCCTAGCTCGCAAAAACCCGCCTCCTGTCTGTAGTGTCAGGCACCACAGCCCCTCGTTTAGCCCCGTCCAAGTCAAGCATCGTCATACACCCGCAAAAAATGCGCAGCAGCGTGAGATTGCCTCTGATCAGAGCGTGGCATGATGTCGCCGTCTCCAACCGTTCTCTTGCCTCTCATGAAGTTCTTCCAATCCAGCCTCCTGGCGTTCGTTTGCGCCAGCACCTTCGCCGCCGAAGGCCTGCACCCGATCAAGTACAACAACCCCGGTCTCGTCGTCGATCTCGAAGTCGGCCTCTGGGCCTGGCCGGTCCCCTGTGATGCGGATGGCGACGGCGACTTCGACCTGATGATCTCCTGCCCGGACAAGCCGCACAACGGCGTCTATCTCTTTGAGAACACCACCGGTGACACCGCGAAGAACAAGATGCCCGTCTTCAAACCGGGCAAGTTCATCAGCAAGACCGCGCACTACGTCCTGCCCAGCTATGTGAACGGCCAGCTTCGCGTGCTCACGCCCGGCACCGAGCATCCGAACTTTCTCAAAACCGGCCTCGATGAGAAAGTGAAACTGCCCATCGCCGCGAAATGGTACAAGCCGAAGGGCACGCAGCCCAAAGGCCCCAAGGTGCGGCACAATCAATGGCGCTACGCCGACTATGATGGCGATGGCAAAACCGATCTCGTCAATGCCATCGAAGACTGGAGCTACTATGGCTGGGACGATGCTTGGAACGAAAAAGGCGAATGGCAAAACGGCCCGCTGCACGGTTTCGTCTTCATCTTCCGCAACGCCGGCACAGATGCGGAACCGAAGTATGAAAAGGAGTTCCGCGTGCAGCCCGTGGACACCTTTGGTTGCCCCTCGCCGAACTTTGAGGACTTCGACAAGGACGGCGACCTGGATCTGCTCTGCGGCGAGTTCCTCGACAAGTTCACCTACTTTGAAAACATCGGCACGCGCACCGAACCCAGGTATGCCAAAGGCCGCCGCGTGCTCGATGACGACGGCAAGCACCTGCGCATGGATCTGGAGATGATCGACCCCGTCGCATTCGACTGGGACAAGGACGGCGACCACGATCTTATCTGCGGCGACGAAGATGGCCGCGTGGCCTTCATCGAAAACACCGGGAAACTCGGTGCGGACAAGACGCCCGTATTCGAAAAGCCGCGCTACTTCAAGCAAGAGGCGGACGAGATTAACTTCGGCGCGCTCGTCACTCTCTTCGGCTGCGATTGGGATGGCGACAAAGACACGGACGTCATCGCTGGCAATACCGCCGGATACATCGCCTTCATCGAAAACCTCAGCGGTCCCGGCGTCGCCGAGCCGAAGTGGGCCGCGCCATCGAAGCTCAAAGCCGGTGGTAAAACACTGCGCATCATGGCCGGTAAAAACGGCAGCATCCAAGGCCCCGCCGAGGCCAAGTGGGGCTACACCACGCAAACCGTGGCCGATTGGGATCACGACGGCGACCTCGACATCATCGCGAACAGCATCCTCGGCAAAGTCGTGTGGTTTGAAAACACCGGCAGCAACACGAAGCCCGAACTCGCCGCTGAAAAGCCCGTGGAAGTCGAATGGAATGGTGAGCAACCCAAGCTCGCTTGGGGATGGTTGCGTCCTGAAGGCAAAGGCCTGCTCACCCAATGGCGCACCACGCCCGTGGCGATTGATTGGAACAAGGACGGCCTCACCGACCTCGTCATGCTCGACCACGAAGGCTATCTCAGCTTCTTCCAGCGCACCAAAACCGGCCTTCAGCCCCCGCAGCGCATCTTTGCCGACGCCAGCGGTAAACTCCTGCAACTCAACGCAGGCACCGCCGGCAAAAGCGGACGCCGTAAGCTCTGTCTCATGGACTGGGACGGCGACGGCAAGCTCGACATCCTTCTCAACAGCCAGAACGCCCAGTTCCTCCGCCAGTCCGGCGAGAAAGACGGCCTCATCCTCTTCACCGACAGCGGCAACGTCAGCGACCGCAACATCGAAGGCCACGACACTAGCCCAACGCCCGTCGATTGGGATGCGAGCGGCCTGCCCGATCTACTAATAGGTGCGGAGGATGGCCGGCTTTATTTCCTCAAAAACCCGCAGGCGAAGTGAGGCAGCGCTCGTCGTAGAGGCCGGCGTCAGCGTGCCTCTTTCTTGGAGAAGTCAGAAGGAAGGCTCACGCCATCCTCTACATGGGGCGGCGGATTTCTTCCGCCACTCTTTGGAAGCTAGAGCCTTCGATATACTCTCTGAACAGCCCGCCAATCATGGCACCGAGGGGCCAGTTCATTTTGCCGGGGGAGAAGTCGCCGCGTGTGAAGACGACGATCGAGTAGGGCACGTTGCCGTGGTAGAAGAAGAGCGACTCGTGATCCCACTCGCCGTAGTTGCCGGTTTTGCCGCCGATGTAAGTGACATGGCGCGGTAGGAAGAGGCGGCCAAAGCCATATTGATCGCGCCTCATGGCCTCCAGCAGGAATTCGCCGCCGTGGTCGAAGCGGTAGTTTACGCAGCGCTCGTAGAATTCGGCAATGAAACGTGGTGTGAGCTGATTGCCCAACACATGTGAGGTGGGCAGGTGATACTTCGCATCGAAGGCCTGCTCATCAGTTGGAGTCAGGCGGGATTGCAACGCCATCCAGGAGGCGTTCACGCTCTTGTCACAGACTTGAACGACATGCATGAACTCCTCGTAGCTGAGCGCGCCGCTGCGTTTCTCCAGCAGCATAGCTGAGATCATTGGCTTTGGCATGGAGCCGCCCATGAAAAGTCGGTCGGCCTGAAACTCGGCGAGGTAAGCACCGGTGCGCAGATTTTTCACGGCATAGCCAACTCGTGGATCATGTCGATGCGACTGATAGAGCTGCTCCATCTGCGCTGTCCAGGCTCGCCCCTGGCCACCATAGGGGTGGTATCGAAACCGAGCGCCTGAGGCGACGAAGTAATGCTGATATTCCCACTGCGCCCGCGCTTTGCCTGACAATCCGCCGAGTGATGAATCCTTAGGCAAGGCACAACTAGCGAGCACGCTAGGCATGAGGGCAGCGCAACGTCGAAGCCAATCACGGCGTGTCGTCGTGCAGGGAGGATTCGGCGTCGAAGTCATGACGAGAGAGAAACGAGGCTGAGCAGGATCGTCAAATCCAAACAAGACCCATTGAAGCAAGGGTGTCGAGAGTCTGACCGGCAACCGCTGCCTTGCCTCTTTTGCTTTGGGCGTGTAATCCGTGGGGATGCAAATAGCCGCGCTCATTCTCTTTCTTGCAGCACTCCTAGTCACAGGGGTAATCGGCACAGAAACACGGCTGTTATTTTTTTGGCCTGGGGCCGCGCTGCTGGGTCTGGCGGGACTTGCGGCCACGCTCAAATGGCGTCTGCGTGTGCTCTTCCCGCCGAGTGATATTTGCCTCACAGCCATGTTGCTTTTCGTGGCCTACATCGGTGGACGTGCGGCGCTATCGCCGGTAGTCTTGTATGCACGAGAGGATGTGGTTATTCTGCTGGCGGCGCTGGTGACTTATGTGATCACGGTCACAGCCGCGAGTCATCCGCGCTGGCGGGTGGCATTGATCGTGACTCTTTTGTTATTAGCCGCAGGAAATCTGGCCGTGGGTTCGGTGCATCTTGCTGGAAATTGGGGATTTCATGTGGTGCCAAATTTCGTCCGAAATATGGAGCCAGGGCGCATCGGGGGCTTTTTTGTGAATCCCAATCATCTAGCGGCTTTTCTGTCGGCGGTGGTATTCCTGTCGGCGGGGTGGCTGTGTTTCGGGCGTGGCGGAGCGGCGCTTAAACTCTGGCTTGGATTCATGACGGTGGCCATGGCGGTGGGGATGTCGCTCACGGTGAGTCGTGGTGCCTTGTTTGGGCTGGGTGCTGGTGTGCTGGTGTTTGCGGTGCTCGGCTTGTGGGTCGTGTGGCAGACTCAGCGTCACTTCTTTTGGAGCTTGCTGGGCGGTGGTCTAGTAGTGAGTTTTCTCGCTGGGGCCGTACTTTGGAAGGTGAATGAGGAATACCTGCGCAGTCGCATGACAAGCCACTCCATGTCCTCGGATATCCGTCTTGGTATCTGGGATGCGGCGATTACCCAGCATCGTCTGGCTCCGATGAATGGAGCCGGGGCACGCATGTTTTATGATGGCAGCATTCAATACAGATCGGCTGATCTGCCGACGTGGACACCCGAGGCGCTGTTTGCCCATAGCGAGTATCTGCAAATGCTGGCTGACTATGGTTGGATTGTTAGGGCTTGTGGTCCTGGTTCACGTTTTGAATGGTCTGCGTTTTCTGCGCTGGTTTACGCGGGAAAAGTTTATGCTCACAGGCCGAGTGCTGAGTATGAACTTGGCTCTTAATTTGGGGGCGCTTGCCGCGCTCGCTGCTTCACTGATGCATGCAGCCTTTGAATTTCAATATCATGTGCCTGCGACGGCCTTGTGCGGTGCGCTGCTGCTTGGCTTGCTGGCGAATCCTGGATTTGAAACCATGCAGCGACCCCTGCCAAGAATCCCAGGGGCACGCATAATAACGAAGCTTGCTCTGGGTGTGGCATCACTAGCCTTGTTGGCCTCCGTTTGGTTGTTTGGCCGTGGCGACTATGCTTTGGCTCAGGCCGACCTGGCTCAGGCACGTAAAGATCCTGTAATGCAACGCTTACAGTTAGATGAAGCCGCTCGCCTAGACACAACAAATGGCGAGATCTTCTATCAGCGAGGACTCGCTGCACTAGATGGGATGACCGTGCAGGATCGCAAGCCAGAGAGTCCCGTTTTGAAACAGGCGGTGGCGGATCTGGAGCGCGCGGTAGCTCTGAATGCGCACAGTTATCTCTACCGACTAGCCTTGGCAGATGCCCTTGATGCACAAGGCCGTGCGGATGAGGCTCTTCGTTCTATCCAGAGCGCTATCACCCTGGCTCCGCTTCACGAGGAGCCGCGATTAGCTCTGGGCGTTCACTGGCACAGGCTCGCTCAATGGCAGAAAGCCGAAGCAGCCTACATCTGGGCGAGTCGGGCCAATGCGATGAACAAAGAAGGGACTGCAAACTGGCTCAGTAGCTACCACTTGCTTCTCCAGCATGTGGCTCTCATGCGTGGGAAAAAATCATGAGTTCAGACGGCTTGTGGGAGGTTTATAGAAAGTCTGGCAGGAAGGATTTTCAAAAAAAATCAATTCAGGGTAAAAACATGTTGCCAAAAGTTTGATCGCCCCCAAGGTGCGCGCCCCCGGCCCCGGTTTTCATTCGTGAAAGCTAGGCAACTCGAATCACGAAAGTGGTTCCTGACTTATCGGAGCAGTGATCCGGAAAAACACTGTGCTGACTTTGCTTTTGCAAAGTGGAAGCACTGTCTATTCCAGTTCCCTGCCCAACGAGGCCAATTCAAGGAACGGATTTTTTTAGACATCATGCCCACCATCAATCAGCTCGTCAGATTCGGTCGCAAAGACAAAGCGACTAAGTCCAAGTCGCCCGCTTTGGCCAAGTGCCCTCAGCGTCGTGGCGTGTGTCTCCAGGTGATGACCCGCACACCCAAGAAGCCCAACTCGGCTCTCCGTAAAGTCGCCAAAGTGCGCCTGACCAATGGCTTTGAAGTTATCGCCTACATCGGCGGTGAAGGCCACAACCTCCAGGAGCATAGCATCGTGCTAGTCCGTGGTGGTCGTGTGAAGGATTTACCCGGTGTTCGTTATCACATCGTCCGCGGGACTCTCGATTGCCTTGGCGTGGACAAGCGCCGTCGTGGTCGTTCGAAGTATGGTGCTAAACGCCCGAAGAAGGGTGCTGCCGCTGCCGCTCCGGCAAAAGGCAAGAAGTAAAACCGCTCCACTTAACTGATTCTTCTTAACCTCTCTCTCTTCGATTTATGGCCCGTAGAAAACGCGTATATGACAAGCCAGTCCACAAGGACTCCCGCTATGACAGCGAACTTGTTGCTCACTTGATTGCCCGTGTCATGCAGTCCGGCAAAAAGTCTCTCGCTGAGCGTATCGTTTACGCTGCGATTGAGCAGTTGAACGAGAAGACTGAAACAGTCGATCCGTTAGAACTCTTCAATCGTGCGATCGAAAACTCGAAGCCTAAGGTTGAAGTCAAGGCTCGTCGTGTCGGTGGTGCCACCTATCAGGTGCCGCTGGAAGTGAATGGCACACGCTCCGAATCCTTGGCCATGCGCTGGATTGTTGGATATGCCCGCGGTCGCAAAGGTCAGCCGATGCATCGCGCACTCGCCAACGAATTGAAAGAAGCCTCCCAGGGCCAAGGTGCCGCCGTCCGTAAGCGTGACGATGTGCACAAGCAGGCTCAGGCCAACCGTGCGTTCGCTCACTTCCGTTTCTAATCCCGGATCGTCCTTTTCTCCCCCCCACTTAATTTTTCCCGCAGCAATGTCCAATCCGAACTCTCCCAACCGCGAATACCCACTGGAGCGCACCCGTAACATCGGGATCTGCGCACACATTGACGCGGGCAAGACCACTCTGACTGAGCGTATCCTTTTCTACACGGGCATGATCCACCGGATCGGCGAAGTGCATGACGGGGCCGCAACCACAGACTGGATGGAGCAGGAAAAAGAGCGCGGGATCACGATCACTTCCGCCGCCGTGACTGCCCGCTGGAAGCAGCTCAAGGAACCAGGCATTTACAAGATGCGCGAAGAAGAAGACATGCGCGTCAATATCATCGACACCCCTGGGCACGTGGACTTCACGGCTGAGGTGGAGCGCTCTCTGCGTGTGCTTGATGGAGCTATCTTCGTTCTTTGTGGCGTAGCTGGTGTGCAGCCTCAGTCTGAAACCGTTTATCGCCAAGCTGAAAAGTATGGTGTGCCGCGTATTGCTTTCGTGAATAAGATGGACCGCACGGGCGCCAACTTTGACAACGTGGTTAAAGACGTGCGTGAAAAACTCGGTGCCAATGCCTGGCCGATCCTGATCCCCATCGGTGCCGAAGACAATCTCATTGGCCAGATAGATGTGGTGAACCAGAAGGCAATCATCTACAACGATGACGAAAAGTTTGGTTCTTCTTACAAAGTCCGCGAGCTTGAAGGCGCTGAAATCGCCGTAGCGAAAGCAGCTTATGAAGGTCTCCTCGATCAGGTGTGCAGCCAGGACGAAGAACTCGGCATGCAGTTCCTCGAAGAAAAGCCAATCTCGATCCAAGAACTAAAGGCAGCACTTCGCCGCACCGTGATCTCCAACAAGATCATCCCGATGGCTGGTGGTTCTGCCTTCAAGAACAAGGGTGTCCAGTATCTGATTGATGCGGTCATCGACTATCTTCCAGGGCCTCTGGACATTGCTCCTCAGAAAGGTCACGTCGTGGACGAGCCAGAAAATCTGATCGAAGCGATTCCAAACGATAACGGCAAGTTCATCGCCCTTGGCTTCAAGCTTTGGTCTGACAAATTTGGTCGCCTCGTCTTCTTCCGCGTTTATTCCGGCTGCGTCCGTAAAGGTGACACGATCTACAATCCGCGTACTCGTAAGTCAGAGCGTGTCGGTCGTCTGATTCAGATTCAAGCCAGTGTGCATAAGGACATCGACTGCTGTTACTCCGGTGACATCGCTGCTCTCGTCGGCGTTAAGGACGTTCGCACAGGCGATACCTTCTGCGATGAAAGTCTTGAAGTGCTCCTTGAGCCTCCAACCTTCCCTGAGCCCGTGATCTCCATGGCCGTTGAGCCAAAGACCAAGGCTGACCAAGAGAAGATGGGCAATGCTCTCCAGCGCTTGTCGGAAGAAGACCCAACCTTCTTCGTCAAAACGGATGAAGAAACGGGCCAGACCATCATCGCTGGCATGGGTGAGCTTCACCTTGAAATTCTCTGCGACCGTCTCAAGCGCGAGCACAAAGTCGAAACCAACACTGGCAAGCCGCAGATCGCCTACCGCGAGACTCTCACGAGAGAAGCCGATGGCGAAGGCAAGTTGGTCAAGCAGTCTGGTGGTCGTGGTCAGTATGGACACGTTATTCTCAAGATTTTCCCAGGTGAGCCGGGGAAAGGTGTCTCGGTCGAGAACAAGGTTGTCGGCGGCACGATCCCGAAAGAATTCATCAATCCCTGCAAGGCAGGTTGTATGGAAGCGGTGCTCAATGGCATCATTGCAGGTTATCCTGTGATCGACGTTCGCATTGAACTCTTGGATGGTTCAAGCCATGACGTTGACTCGAATGAAAACGCTTTCAAGATGGCCGCCATCTTCGCAGTCAAAGACGCGTTGAAGAAAGCAAAGTGCATTTTGCTCGAGCCAATCATGGCTGTGGAAGCCTCCACGCCTGAAGATTATCAGGGAGACATCATGGGTGACCTTAACCGTCGCCGTGGTAAAATCCAAGGGATGGACACACGTGGAACCACTGCGATCCTTCGCGCTGAAGTTCCGCTGTCGGAAATGTTCGGTTATTCGACCGCTATCCGCACCCTTTCCTCAGGTCGCGCCTCCTACTCAATGCAGCCTGCTCGCTTTGAGCAGGTCCCACAGCAAATCGTCGAGCAGATCGTCGAGCAGCGCGGAATAAAGAACTAAATTTTGCAGTAACCCATTCGAACCGGAACCCCGACATGAGTAATCAACGAATCAGAATCCGCCTGCGCGCCTATGACTACCGCGTGCTTGATAAGAGCACGGCAGACATCGTGGAAACCGCCAAGAGGACCGGTGCAAAAGTAGCAGGGCCGATCCCGCTCCCGACCCGCATTGAAAAGTTTACGGTGAACCGCTCACCACACGTGGATAAGAAGTCCATGGACCAGTTCGAAATCCGCACGCACAAGCGCTTGCTGGACATCGTTGACCCCACATCCCGCACGGTTGATGAGCTGAAGAAGCTCAATCTCCCATCCGGCGTGGACATCACGATCAAGATCTAGTTTCCACCCAAAGAACTGACTTTAACAGGAGGAGAAACATTATGGCTATTGGATTGATTGGCAAAAAACTCGGCATGACGAAGGTTTACACCGACAAGGGTGAAGCTATCGCAGTGACTGTCGTGGACGTGAGCAGTAATGCTCTGCTCCAAGTAAAAACGAAGTCCGGTAAGGATGGCTACAGCGCGATTCAGATTGGTTATGAAGACCAGAAAGAATCCCGCGTCACGAAGCCCCTTCTTGGCCACTTCAAAAAATTCGGCGTGAGTCCGAAGCGCATCATCAAGGAATTCCGCGTGAGTTCTGACGATCAGCTTCCAGGAGCCGATACCAAGATTGACGCCAGCCTCTTCAGCAATGGTCAGTGGGTCGATGTCATCGGCACAAGCAAAGGCAAAGGCTTCCAAGGCGTCGTCAAGCGCTGGAACTTCGCCGGCCAGCCTGCCACTCATGGTCACATGATGCATCGTCGTCCAGGTTCCATCGGCTGCCGCCTCACCCCCGGCCTCGTTTGGAAGAATCAGAAGATGCCTGGTCATGATGGTGTGGATCGCGTGACCACACAGAATCTAAAAATCATCCAGAGTCGTCTTGAAGATGGCGTGCTCCTCATCAGCGGTTCTATTCCTGGCAACAAAGGCAGCATCGTCGTGGTGCGCCCAGCCAAGAAGAAGCTCGCTCCAGCCAAATAATCCCAGGAGGAATTTGAATTATGTCAGCCACACTTCTCTCCACAGAAAGCGCCAAACAGGCCAGCCTAAACCTCGTCGAGGGTCACCACGGCAAGCAGGCACTCAATGACGTGCTCGTCGCCTACCGCGCGAATCGTCGTCAGGGTAATGCTAATACCAAAAACCGTTCAGAAGTTTCCGGCAGCGGCTCGAAACTTTGGAACCAAAAGGGAACCGGCAATGCTCGTATGGGTAGCAAGCGCTCCCCGATCTGGTCCGGTGGTGGTGTGGTCTTTGGACCTCGCACCCGCGACTGGTCGAAGACGACCACGAAAAACGTTCGTAAACTTGCCTTCCGCGCAGCCCTGACCGCTCGCATCAATGACGGCGCGATCTCAACGGTTGATTCCTTCGTGGTCGCCGATGGTAAAACCAAGTCATTCGTCAGTGCCATCGCTGGCCTGACCACCGCTAAGAAGGTTCTCGTCATCGGACAAAACTTCGATGAGCTGACCTTCCGCTCCGCACGCAACATCCAGGACGTGCAGCTTGTTTCCGCTGAAGACGTGAATGCCGAAAATCTGCTTCGTTACAAACAGATTATAGTCACGACAGACGCCCTTCCAACCCTTGCCCGGAGGACCGCTTGCTGATATGAAAGACCCCCATTCCGTGATCCACACGATCCGCCTTACCGAAAAGGCAACGAGACTCGGTGAAGAAAACAACGAATACGTTTTCATCGTCAATCCGAAGTCCACTAAGATCGAAATCAAGCAGGCCGTTGAAAAGCACTTCGGCAAGAAAGTTATCGGAGTCCGCACTGCGAACTTTGACGGAAAAGCTCGCCGCCAAAAGCGCGCGGATGCCGGCAGAACCAATCATTACAAGAAGGCAATCGTGCGTCTCAAAGACGGCGAACGCATCGAACTCGTCTAAAGAGCAACCCCGGTTCCCAACCCTTTTAAACAGAAGGACTCACACCTATGGCGCTGAAAACATTCAAGCCGAATACCCCATCGAACCGCTACAAGCAGTGGAACTCTTTCGAGGAGATCACTAAGGACACACCGCAGCGCAGTCTCACTGTCGCGCTACGCAAATCCGGCGGACGCAACAACACAGGTCGTATCACCTGCCGTCACATCGGTGGTGGTCATGAACGCCGCTATCGTTTGATCGACTTCAAGCGTGCCCGCCGTGACGACGCTGCCAAGGTCATCGCGATCGAATACGATCCGAACCGCTCTGCACGTATTGCATTGATCGAGTACAAAGAAGGCGAGCGCGCCTACATCTTGGCCCCGAACAATCTGCAAGTCGGTGCCAGCGTGATGGCCGGTGAAAAAGCAACTCCGGACCTCGGAAACGCTTTGCCACTCCGCAAGATCCCTCTTGGTACAAGCATTCACAATGTTGAGCTTGTCGCGGGTCGCGGTGGTGTTGCCGCCCGTGCAGCAGGACAGGTTGCTATCCTTTCCAATCGTGAAGGTGAATACGCTCTAGTGCGCATGCCTTCTGGCGAAATTCGCAAGATCCACTCCGAGTGCTATGCAACGATCGGCCAGGTTGGAAACACCGAGCACATGAACGTTGTTTCCGGCAAGGCTGGACGCACACGCTGGCAGGGCACTCGCCCAACAGTGCGCGGTATGTGTATGAATCCAATCGACCATCCAAACGGTGGTGGTGAAGGTCGTTCTAAATCTGGTGGTGGTCGTCAGCACCTTCTCAGCCCTTGGGGCCATGCGAAGGGTGAAAAGACACGCAACAAGAAGAAGAACACGAACAAGCTTATTGTTCAGACTCGTCACGCTAAGAAGTAATTTTTCCCCAATCTGAAACACTGACCCTATGGCACGCTCACTGAAAAAAGGACCCTTCGTCCAGCAGGCACTGCTCGACAAAGTGGACAAGCTCAACGACGCCGGACTGAAGCGCCCGGTAAAGACATGGGCACGTAGTTCCATGATCACTCCCGATCTTGTCGGTCACACCTTCTTGGTTCACAACGGTAAGGATTTCGTGAGCGTTTACGCCACGGAAAACATGGTTGGACATCGTCTCGGTGAGTTTTCGCAGACTCGTCTCTTCAAGAGCCACGGTGCTCATACCGTCAAAGCTGCTAAGTAAGTTATTTCGACTGTTTTTCTTCTATAATTCAATGATCACAAGCCTGTTCCAACGTTTCAACTCATGCGCTCTGCTGCTTCTCGCAGTAGTGATCGTGTGTGGTGGCGTTCAGGCGCAGACCTCATTTGAGTTGCAGGAATTAAACACGACTCTGCAGGTGGCTGCGCAGAAGATTCAAGCTTATGAGGCTCAGCTTGCTGCCTCTAAAGATAAGAATGCTGCTCTCACACAAAGTGCCGCAGCTTCTAATCAGGAGGCGCTTGAACTTAAGGATCGCTATGAGCGCCTTCGCGGTTTGCTTGAAGGTCTTGGCATCACCGCTCTGGAGAATGCCCCTGAACAAACTCAAGCGCGTCTGCTTTCCTCTCTGAGTGATCTGCGCATCGCTGAAACATCCCGCCAGAAGCTAGCAGACAGTTTGATGGAGCTTGCAGAAGCATCCCTGCAGTTTGCCAAGACTGTTCCAACTCCTGAGCCGACTGCGGGTAACCGTCTCCAGAAAGCACTACTCAAAGCTGAAGAGACACTGGCCAACGTATCTGCCAAGAATGTTGAGCCAACTCAGCCTGCCGCTGATCTGCAAGATGCACGCATTGTCAGTTTGAAGAGTGAACTCGGCATTGCAGTCCTGAGTGTGGGTTCCCGAGATGGCGTGAAGCCAGGGATGCCCTTTGAAATTTTCCGCGAAGACAAACCCATCGCGAAGGTTCTTGTCACCGAAGTACGCAACTCTGTGAGTGGCGCTGTGGTGCAGGAACTAGCAAACGTCACTGATCCTGTCCGGGTCGGAGACAAAGGCAAAATCGATACAAACCGGTCATTCTAAGTTTATGGAAGTTCGTTCAATCCTTAAATACGCTCGCATCTCTTCCCAGAAGGCGCGTCAAGTCACACGTGCTATCACTGGAATGCCAGTGTCACAGGCGCTCAGTGTGCTTGATTTCACCCCCAAGAAGGCAGCTCTCCTCGTCGGCAAAGTTCTCCGTTCCGCTGTGGCGAACGCAGAAAACAACCACGAACTCGATGCCGACGACCTGATCGTCGCCAGCGCAGTCGCTACTCCAGGGCCAACACTCAAGCGCATTATGCCCCGCGCTCGTGGTTCAGCCGCACCGATCCTCAAGCGCATGACTCACATCACCGTGATTCTCGGTGCCAAGCCTGAAGAGGCTGCGAAGCCAGCGAAACGCATCAACAAGTCTAAGGCGAAAGTCTCGGCTGAATAATCTCCACACACCACGCATTTATGGGACAGAAAGTTAATCCGATCGGCTTCCGCCTTGCAGTCTCCAAAGACTGGCGCTCCAAATGGTATGCACCTGAGAGAGAGTATGCAGAAGCTCTGCATAGCGATCTCACGATTCGCAACTACCTGAAGGAAAAGCTCATGCAAGCTGCCGTGGCGAAGATCGTCATTGAGCGCGCTTGGAACCAAGTGCGTGTGACGCTTCATACGGCTCGCCCTGGTTTGGTCATTGGCCGTAAAGGTCAAGAGATCGAAGTGATGAGCCAGAAAGTCTCCGAAATGTGTGGTGGCAAACAGGTCAAGATCGACATCTTCGAGATCAAGCAGCCTGAACTTGACGCCCAGCTCGTCGCAGAAGGCGTCGCCGTTCAGCTTGAGCGCCGTATTTCCTTCCGTCGTGCAATGAAACGTTCCGTGCAGACCGCGATGGACATGGGTGGCGAAGGTATTCGTATCCGAGTTGCCGGCCGTCTCGGTGGTGCTGACATCGCCCGCGCTGAGCAGTATCGTCAAGGCAAAGTGCCTCTCCAGACACTGCGTATCCCGATTGACTACGGCTTTGCTGAAGCCCGCACAGTTTATGGACTGATTGGTGTCAAAGTTTGGCTCAATCGCGGTAACGCACCTGAGAACAGCCAGCCTCGTCAAGAGCGTCGCCCTCGCCGTGATGGTGATCGTGGTGGACCACCTCGTCGTGGTGAGCGTGCTGGCGGCGGACCTCCTCAATACGGTTCTGTTCCCACCTCTGGTCCCGCACCAGCTCCCGCCGCTGAAGCACCTGCTGCTCAGTAATTTCAATTCACCCCTTTTAGTAAACCGGATCCCAACAGGAGTTTGACCCATGGCCCTTCTTCCCAGTCGTGTAAAATATCGTAAAACCC
>JBEBGU010000475.1:0-4267 GCA_040081325.1 Prosthecobacter sp. | reverse complement strand
ACTCGGTCATCGCGAATGCTGGATTGAAGTTTGCAGGTAGTGACACCTTCACTCTGAACAACGGCACGCTGCTCACGATCAACAACGGCGCCAACACCGCCGGTGGTATTTTGGTCGCTGGAGGCGTGGCCGCCGTCATTGCCAATGAAGGCAGCGCCACAGGGCTAACCACGGATGGCACGGGCGATTTGGTCATTCGCACGAGTGCCTCGGGCGACAGCCTGAACATCCAGGTGCCGATCACCAGCACCACAACAGGCGGCCTCACCAAAAATGGCGCGGGCAGTCTGACTCTGTCTTCCGCCAGCGCCTACACCGGAGCCACGAGCATCAATGAAGGCACGCTGATCCTCGGGAATGCCAGCGCCATGAGCACTACCGCCGCCACAGTCCGCGTGGGCGGAATGCTGGATCTCAATGGCCAGGCCATCACGAATGCCGTGACGCTCAACGGCACAGGCCTTGGCAGTGCTGGAGCTTTGATCAACAACACAGGAAACGCGACTGTCGGTGCGCTAACGATTGGCACCGGACTCGGCACAGGCGCTGTCGGCGCGAGTATCGGTGGCTCTGGAAACATTGAATCGACAGGAGCGCTGGTCGGGAATGTGATTCTCGTCAAAACCGGCGCGGGCACGTTGACCTTCGGTTCGAATGGCGTCACGGCCGTGCCGAGCGTGCGCACGGGTGCGACACGGATCGACGCGGGCGTCTTGCGCATCAGCAACTCAACCACGGCAATCGGCGCAGCGACTTCACAGCTCACTCTCAATGGCGGCACCTTGAGCCTCGGCAGCAGCGCTTCCGTCGTGGCTTATCCCACCGCCGTGACTACCAGCTCCAGCATTGTCTCCGATGTCTTCACTTCAGGGGCCGGACTGGTTCACACTCTCGGTACATTGGCGATTGGTGCTCAAACTTTGACCGTCACTGCGGGCAGCAATGTCACCACAGCCAGCACCAACGCAGGCGTCACGTTTGGAGCCACCACGCTCACTGGCAACCCGACGTTTGACGTGCAAAGCCCGACCACTGCGACTGGCGGCACGACGACGCTGACCTTGGGTGCATTGAGTGATCAGGGTGTCGCCAAAACCATCACCTTTGCCAACAGCGGCACGTCGTTCATCAACAGCATCGTCACACTGAGCCTCGCCATGGCCAGCCTCGTGGAAGGCACGACGGTGAACATCAACAGCGGCACCAATGCAGGCGTCACATTGAATCTAGCCGCCGCGACCGCTCTGGGCACGCTGGCTCAGGTGAACGTGAGTGGTAATAGCACGCTGAATATTGGCGCTGCGCAGACACTGGGATCGCTTTCGGGAAACGGCACCGTCACAGCGAGTGGCGTCTTTTCACTCACCATTGGCAACGCCAATAGCAGCCCAGCCTTGAGCACCAACTTCACCGGGACGCTGAGCAATGGTGCAGGCACGCTGGCACTCATCAAGAACGGCCTCGGCACGCTGACACTGACGCCCACAGCCTCCACCTACACTGGAACCACAACCGTGAGCGCGGGCATTCTGAAGCTGGGCAGTGCGAGCGCTCTTGGCACGACTGCCGGGGTTTTGATCGGCGTTGGCGGGACCGTCGATCTGAATGGTCAAAGCACAGATCGAAGCTTCACCTCCATCAACGGCACCGGGCATGACGGCGGCGGCGCGCTCATCAACAGCAGTGGCACGACGAGCACGATCACAGGCACATCCGTTCTGGCCGGGCCTTCAAAAATCGGTGGCTCTGGCAACATCACCTTTAACAACGCAGGCGGTCTCACAGGCAGCTCGTTGCTCACCAAGTTTGGCAGTGGTACACTCACGTTCATCAGCACGACGACGAGTGCCCGCACGGGAACGAATCAGATCGATGCAGGCACACTGAGCGTCCAGGCTGCCACGGCCATCGCTCCCATCGGCACGGGAGCTTATGCGATGAACGGCGGCACCTTGAGCCTGGGCTTTGATGCTGCTGGCACTGTCGGTGGTGCGGTGAATCTCCTATCGAGCTCCACCATCATCGTGGATCGAGCCAGTTCAGGCGCAGGCGGCATCGCGCTGACTTTGGGCGCACTCACACTCGGTGGAAATACCCTGACTGTGAAAGCTGGCGACAACGTGACCAGCAGCAGCATCGGGCTGACGCTTGGCACCACGACTATCGGCGGCACCATGCTGGCTCCGGGCAATCCGATCTTCGATGTGCAAAGCACCGCGACTGCCACCACCACGCTGACACTCGGTGCGATCACCGATCAGGCCATCGCTCCGCGCACGATCACTTTTCAGAACAGTGGCTCGGCAGCCAGTGTGGTGACGTTGGGAACGGCGTCCACGAGTCTGGTGAATGGCACACTGGTCAACATCGCCACCACAGGCGGTGCGGTGACCTTGAACATGAACATCACCAATGCGCTCGGCACATTTGCACAAGTGACCGTGGGCAGTGGCAATACCTTGTCACTTGGCGCAACGCAGACCGTCGCCGCTTTAAACGGCAGTGGCACCGTCACGGCTTCGGCTCCGGCGATCCTGACCATCGGAAACGTGCTCAGCCCGACGGTCTCCAACTCGGTCTTCAACGGCACGCTGGCGGGCGGAGCCAATCTGAGCGTCGTGAAAGCAGGGCAGGGCAGTTTGACACTCGGTGGTAGCAGCACTTATGCAGGCGGCACGACAGTCACTGGTGGCAGCCTCATCGTGACCAATACGAGCGGCTCCGCCACCGGTGCCGGGCCCGTCACCATGGCGGTGGGCACCACCTTGTCTGGCGAGGGTAGAATCGAGTCAGGATCTGGAAACTCGGTCTCGATTTACGGCACGTTAAGCGTTGGCACGAATAGTGCGAATGCGGCTGATATGGACATCATCACGAGTGGAGCAGGGAGCCTTTTCATTGATGGTTCCGGTGTGCTCGTCTTTGACCTCATCAGCGGAGCGGGGCTGGGAAACAACTCCAGCAATGCCGCTAGTGCCGACGTTCTGCGGATCGGTGGTGCGCTCACCCTCATGCCCGGTGCCACGCTGCGGCTCAATGGCAACGGTTTGAGCGGCTACGCTGCTGGGGATCAATGGAAGCTTCTCGACTGGACCTCACTTGGCGGCACGAGCACTGGCAGCTTCACCCATCAGGAACTGCCGACACTGGACTTCGGCATGTCGTGGGATTTGAGCCAGTTGTACAGCCTGGGCACCATCTCCATCGCCGTCGTTCCAGAGCCGTCCCGTGCTGCATTAATGATGTTCGCCGCTCTTGCGTTGGGGCTGCGCCGCTCACGCCGAGCTTCCACCTTTTAATCCCACACGCCATGTCTGCGACTGCGGTCAACCTTCATCAACTCACGGGATTTCCCTCCCGGTTTTCTCAACTCCGCACCCGGCTTGGCGTGCCCCAAAAAGAGCTGGCTCGCTGGCTCGGCGTCAGCTCCGAGCACGTCAGTCAGTTGGAGCACGGACGTCAGGCACCCTCTGCGCCGCTGTTTCAGCTTTTTGAGAAACTGGAAGAAGAATCCACCCTCCATCGACTCGTCATGCACGAACCTGTCACCCCTGAGCCCGAGCCAATCGCGAAAGGGCTGCCGCCTGAAGCTCTGGCTGTGTTGGATCAGGTCCAGCCAGCAGACATCGCCGCTCCGATCACGCCACCGCCCATGGTTTCTCCGTCCAAACGACCCACCACAGCGCTCGCCCTGCGGGTCAAAGCTCTGCGTGATCTGCTGGGCGTCACACGTCCGAAATTGGCCGTGATGATGGGCGTCAGTCGCCAATACATCACCAACATCGAGAACGGTAAACGCGCCTCGAAACCCATCATGAAACTGGTGGAGAAGATGGAGGCCGAGTTCGCTCCCAAGCAAAGCGTGTCAGAGCCACTGCCAGAGCCGAAGGAGCCAGCTAAAACACTGCTCATCCAGCAGCCCATCCCTCCCATGGCGGCTGGCGTGACGCTCATCTCACCTCGACTCGCCGCCATCCCGCTCATCTCCATGCGCGATGCCCTGCTACTCTCGAGCCCGATGCACAGCGCCCGCTTTGCGCGTGAGCACTTTGCCTTCGGCGTCACCGACCCCGAGGCCTTCGCGCTGCGAATCAGTGGCGACTCCATGCAGCCCCTGCATGTCGATGGTGAGATCGCCATCCTTTATCCGCAATCCCAACCCCGCACGGGCGACCGTGTCATCGTGCGTGTTCATGATGATGTCGGCGGGGCGGTCCTCTTCCGCATCTACAACAGCACCGATCACGGCCGCAGTGTCATGCTCACC
>JBEBGU010000474.1:0-4267 GCA_040081325.1 Prosthecobacter sp. | reverse complement strand
GGGTGCGGGCGTGATCGGGAGTGTTTCAGCAGGCGGCAAGGCGTACGGGGCTGTTCCTGAGGATTCCCTGAAAATAGTCAAAAATAAACATTGTCCTGAAGGGGTGTTTTTGTTTATAAAAGCGCTGATCCGAGTCGTGACGGAGCCGTTTTATTAAAAAATCAGGTCTCTTCACATGATTGCTATGCTGCCTCTGATCGTCTGCACAGAACCCCTGCTGCGCCTGGGTCTTTACCACTTTTTGCAGGAGCTGAAACTGACCAACTGCCTACAGGCGGCGACGGCGGAGCAGGCGCTGCGTCTGCACGCAGAGCACCGTCCGGCCCTGGTCATCATCAGCACAGGGGAGCGTCAGATAGACGTGCCCCGGCTGGTGCGTGAGCTGCGGCGGCGGCGGCGTGAGCAGGCCGTGCTGGTGATCAGCCGGGAACCCAGGCCTGAGCATGTGCGCCACTGCCTTGAGGCGGGTGTGCGCGCCTACATCACTACGGAGGATGTGCTCACGGAGGTGAGTGTGGCCTGTGCCGCAGTCATGCGGGGCGATCTGCACCTGAGCCGCTCCATCGTACGGGAAATGAAGACCGGGCATAGTGCTCCGCCGCTGCCGGGAAAACTGCGAGTAGGAGCGCGGCAAGAATCGCCACGGGAGAGTCTTTCTAGCCGTGAGCGTGAGGTGTTTGACCTGATCGGCGGCGGGCACGGGTGCAAAGAGGTCGCGGGCAGGCTGGGCATTAGCGTGAAGACGGTGGAGACGCACCAGCAGCGCATCAAAGACAAGCTGGGCGTGGGCAACTGTGCTGAGCTGCGGCGTCTGGCGGAGCATGACCAAAAAGTCGGAAGGCAGAATCCGAAGATGAAGGTTGAGCCTTCTTCGTTGATGCGGACCGCGAAAGTGGGGTAACTACCCAAATTCAACTTTCATCCTTTCTCCCATGACCCCAGAGGCCCAGCAGGAAAGGGTCTGGAGACGATTCTTGACAGAGAACACAACCAGTCAAGACGCCACCGCACAAAGTGTGTGGCAGCCTTTCTAGGCTGCCTCTGGGCTTCTGGTTTCATTGGGGCGCATGTGCAGCCTGGAAAGGCTGCATCACTCTCGCTCAGACTTTTTGCGGTGACACAGGACTGTGTGCTCATGCTATTCGGCGAACCCAAGTCGGTGTCTGCCGTGGACAAAGCTAAGCTGCTGGCGCGGTGAGTTTACTCCACGTCACCAAAACCGGTATTCACCAGTTCTTCGAGATCGGCCATCGCTGCGTCAGCGTCGATGCCGTCGGTGATGAGCTTGATGGTTTCACCACGCCCGGCTGCAAGCATCATGAGACCCATGATGCTTTTGCCATTCACTGGCTCCTCATCCTTTTCCACCCAGATGTCACACTTGTACTTGCTGGCACGTTTGACGAACTGCGCGGCCGGGCGGGCATGCATGCCCATCTTATTGCGGATCGTGAGTTCTTTATTGAGCGTCATGCAGGTGGTGGGTGAATCGTCAGTTTATCCTAATTGATCGTCTGCCATTTTTTTCAACAACCTTTGATCAAACTCCACGGCGCTGTTGTAACCAAAGGCTCTCAGTTTGTAGTTTAGAGCACCGAGTTCGATGAGGCCAGCGACATCTCGACCGGGCGCGACTGGGATTTCTACTTTCGGCACGGCTATACCCATGATGCTCTCGGTGAGTTGATGGGTGCCGACGCGCTCCAGATCTTCAGCCTCCTTCACATGCACGAGATTGACGAGCAGATCGAGTCGCTTGCTGAGCCGCACGGAGCCGACACCAAAAAGCGCGGCGACATTGAGAATGCCGAGGCCGCGGATCTCGATCATGTCCCGTGTCATTTCGGGGGCTGTGCCGATGATTTCGCGATCTTCGATCAACTTCAAGCGCACGGCATCATCAGCCACTAGGCTGGCCCCACGCTGAAGCAGGCCGATCACGCTCTCACTCTTACCGCTGCCGCTGCTGCCTTGGATAAGTACACCGATGCCTTGCACGTCCACCAAGCAACCATGCACGAGCATGGTCGGAGCAAAAGCGGTCTCCAGTTTGATGGTGGCGGCGTTCAGAAACTTCATGGTGACCATGCTTGTCTGAAAGACGGAGATGCCAGCTTCATTGGCAATTTGAACCAGTTCGTCTGGCAGACGATGCCCACGCGCGACGATGAGTGTGGGAATCTCCCAACTGCATAGCTGGCTGAATCGTGCGGCTCTTAGATTGGGTTCTAATCCTTCTAAACAAGACAACTCGGAATTGCCGATGACTTGGATGCGCTTGTAGGCAAAGTAAGTGAAGAAGCCCGAGAGCGCGAGTCCTGGCCGGTTCACCGAAGGCTCCCAGATTTTCCGCGAGTATCCCACATCGGTTCCGACCAAACGCAGCTTGAGAGCTTTTTCATTTTGATAGAAAAAGTCTCCCACAGTGATGGAAGACGGGCGTTTGACCTTGGGCGGCAGACTCATGACTTATCCTTAGCTAAAATGGTTCCAAATCCCAAGAGTTAAATACACAACCTCAAGCCACCGCCCGCACAGAGGCTTCATCAATGCCGCGCAGGGCAAAGACGCGCAGGATCGTGTCTTCGATCAAGTTGTTCGGGCAGGAGGCTCCTGCGGTGATGCCGATCGTCACGGGTTCCATGCTCGAAAGCTTGCCTGAGTAGCTTGTGGTCTCGGCTTTCAAATGCAGATCGAAATGGATGATCTGCTCAAGTGAGGTGAGACACTCAGCCGTGCGGATAAAAAAAGTGGGGAGTTGCTTCTCACCGATTTCGACGAGGTGAGCTGTGTTGGAACTGTTGTAACCACCGACGACGAGTAAGATGTCGAGCGGCTGCTGAAGTAGCCCGAAAAGGGAGTCCTGGCGCTCTTGAGTGGCACCGCAAATGGTGTCAAAAACTAGGAAGTTCGGGCTACCGACACTGTCGCGATCTTCCACCGCTTTTCGCAGTCGGCGTTGGATCTCTTCGGTTTCAGACTTCAGCATCGTCGTCTGATTCGCCACGCCGATACGCACTAAATGCTGATCAGGATCAAAGTCAGGTGAGTACGCATCCGCTCCTTTAAAGCGCTCATAGAAGGCCTGCTTGTCTCCACCATTGCGTATGTAATCACAGACGTAATCCACATCAGCGAGCGTTAGGATGACAAGGTAATTTCCATCTCCTTTGTCGCCTAATGCACGAGAGGATGTGGCGCGTGTTTCCTCATGGCTTGCCTTGCCATGGATGATGGAAGTGAAGCTGGTCTTCGCATAGTTGCGCACGCGCTTCCACACGCTCATCACATCTCCGCAGGTCGTGTCCACGACCATGCAGCCGCGTGAGCTGATCAGGTTCATGAGCTTCGTCTCTGCTCCGAAAGCTGGCACGATGACGACATCTTCATTGGTGAGTTTAGCCACCTCTTCCTCCTGCTGACTGATCGGGATGGAGACAATGCCCATCTCCGTGAGCTGGCGGTTCACCTCAGGATTATGAATGATCTCACCGAGCAGGAAAACGCGCCGATCCGCAAAGACACGGCGCGCGGCATAGGCCAGATCAATCGCCCGTTCCACTCCATAACAAAAACCGAAATCACGTGCCAAACGCACGGTGGTATTACCGATCTGGATGACGCTACCCTTAGCTCGCAGACCTTCCACGAGCTTGCTCCGGTAGTGTGTCTCAACCTCAGCCTGCACGCGCTCCATCACCTCCGGTGTGCGGACGTTGACTCGGCGGGCAGGGGTAGTTGGGACAGACATCGTTGAGGGAGAGATCAGTAATTGTAGATCTTGCCTTGAGCCGCATCGCTGAAGACCTTGCTGCTCATCATGTAGGAGTCTGGTGGGTCGGCCAGAGTCGAGTCATCGAGCACGGGAAGAGTCTTGCCAATCGTGGCATCTTCTGGGTGGCTAGAAGCAATGATCAGTGGTGTGCCTTGCTTCACCATGGCGAAGATTTTTTGCGCTGATTTGATCGGCAGACGCACACAACCGTGAGTGCATGGGTAAGGCTTCACCCAGCCCCAGTGCATCCCATAAGCAGACTTGAACTCCATCCAGAAAGTCATCGGGTAACCTGCGCCAGGTGAGCTAGCACGGCGGCGGTTTGCCACCTTGCTGTAAATGCTAAACGTGCCGTGAGGTGTCGGCGTTCCGGCTGTGCCCACGGAGCAGGGCGTCGCGAGCAAGACTTCATTTCCCTGCATCACATAGACGCGCTGTGCACCCGTGCTCAGCTTCACCTTCACAGCGGAGGGATTCGTGACTGCCTTGGCT
>JBEBGU010000028.1:0-15972 GCA_040081325.1 Prosthecobacter sp. | reverse complement strand
GGGGGTAAATGAGAATGACGTGAGCACCGTGATCACGAAGTTTTTTTGTGGTGCGATCGAGGACGGCCAAACGATCGTCATGGATGCTTAGATCAGGTCCAAAACGACCGGGCTGCATGATGAATTTTTCTGGTGATGCTAAGCGATCACGTATTGGGGCATAGAATTCCCTGGCGCGACTAGTAAAGACAAGGCCATTGAGTTGAGAGCCGTCAAGACGTCGCCCGACATTGTCGAGGTTTGCCATCAGCCCAAGCGGCGGATTCTGAACGATTTCTTTGGCGGGCAATGGGGCAAGGCCGAGGAGTTGAGAGAAAGTGATTTGCCCACTTGTGAGCTGCTTGAAGGGCACTCGCAGTTGGGAGAATGAGAATCGCGGACTCTCTGTCACGGGAGTCATTCCCGGACGCTGTATGACTAAAGGATCGGTGAACCACCAGAAATCGAGAACGAATAGTACAATCTTTGGCCTTGCAGATTCGATCAATTTGTCCACAAAGGCCTCACCTTCGCTGATGGAGTCCATGACTCCGCAGCCGCAGCCGAAGCTGTCCGTGAAGAATTCCTGGCGGAATGCATAGCTTAAGGATGAGCCAAGAGCGATTATCTCAGGTTGGCGACGACGTAGCAACTCCAGGGCTGTCTCACGAAGGTTGTCGTGCATGACGGAACGGTAGTAGGTCTCTGGGTGAAGCTCCATCTCATCCACAATCTTTGAAGGGCTGAGTGTCTCACCATACTTCTGGAGAAAGCGATAGCTGAGCAGAAGCGGGCTGCAAATGAGTGTCAAGGCACCCAGCAAGACCGCAAGGAAGCGTTGAGGTGTCAGCGGTCTAGAAGACATAATAAATGAACACTTCATTGTGAGCGAGCATGTTGACCATGCACACCGCCAGAATGACGGCAACGAAAGTGGCCCGGGTGATGGTCAGATTCTCAAGTGCGCCGAAACCACGCTCTTCAACCCACTCTCTAGAGTTGGGCGCGTATTTGCAAAGGATGAAAAGCAGAAGGCTAAAAACGAAAACATTGCTGTCAGCGAGATGACCGAGTTGCCGCGTTGAGGAGACTGTGACTCCCAACCATTCACCGAAGAAGGCCAGTTCTCTGGGCAGCACTAAAGCAGTCTGTCCAAACATGGCAGCGAGAACCGAAGTCGCGGCATTCCAGGAGTTTGCGCGGAAAATAACCCAACCGATGATAACAAAAAGCATGGTCAATCCATAAGCTATCCAGCGAGGCAGCATCCAGCCTCGCGTCTTGGTGAACTCACGCCACCAGTGGCAGATGGCCAGAGCTATGCCGTGTATCATACCCCAAATAATAAAGGTCCACGCTGCGCCATGCCAGAGGCCACCGAGCAGCATCGTGATCACCAAATTGTAATAGGTTTTGCCATCACCACGCCGACTGCCGCCGAGCGGAATGTAGAGATAGTCGCGCAAAAAATGGCTGAGAGTGATGTGCCAACGGCGCCAGAAGTCTGCGATGTTTTCTGACTTGTAGGGAGAGTCAAAGTTTTGCGGCAGATGAACACCAAGCATGCGCGCGCTGCCAAGAGCCATGTCGGCATAGCCGGAAAAGTCGAAGTACAGCTGTAAGGTATAGGCTAGTGCACCACCCCAAGCCTCAATCATGCTTAACGTGTTGCCCGCCGCCGCTGCGCCGAAGACAGCGTCCGCATAGACAGCCATTCGATCAGCGAAGACGGTTTTTTTGAACAAGCCGATAGCAAATAGATGGATTCCCCATGTGATGTCATACCAGCGTGTGCTCATGTCACGTGGGGCTTCGAGTTGAGGCAGTAACTCATGATGCCTCACGACAGGGCCGGCTATGAGGTGTGGAAAGAAGACGATATAAAGTAGGTAGCGCCTGAAATCAAAGTGTTGCACTTGGCCACCATGGCAGTCCACGAGAAAGGAAACCTGCTGGAAGGTACAGAAAGAGATGGCTAGCGGAAGAGCGACTTTCGGAACGGAGATGGGCAAACCAGTTAGTATGGCAAAATTTTCCGCAAAGAAGCCTGCATACTTGTACCAACCCAACAGCGCAAGATTGGCGATGAGTCCGAAGATGAGTATGCCCTTGCCTCCACCTCTTGAGCTCAGCAGCTTCTTGCCTAGCCAATAGTTAAATAGGACTGAACCGAGCGGCAGGATCAAATAGTGGTAGTTCCACCATCCGTAGAAGAATAGTGAGGCTGCAATCAGCCAGTGAGAAGAAGCACGCACCTTTCGGCAGGCTTGTAGCAGCATGAACACAGCTACTACCAGAGGCAAGAAGACCAGGACGAACTGGAATGAACTGAATACCATCGGTTTTTTTACTTGGACTGAGCCATGTACTCGGATCTCAGCAGACCAAACTCGATGACATCAACGTAATCACCGTTTTTATAAGCCGCTTCGCGTCGGCGACCTTCTTCCTTCATTCCCAATTTGTGAGCGATACGGATCATGCCTGTGTTTGTAGCAAAGGTGCCGCAGTGGATGCGGTGCAGATTCAAGCGAGAAAAACCGTGTTCGATGATCAGGCGGCAGCTTTCCGTACCAGCTCCTTTGCCATAAATGCCGACATCACCGACGAGAATTGCCAATTCCGCTGAACGGAAAACTGGATGGATGGATTGGAGGGAAACATTGCCGATGTGTCGACCAGAAGCTTTGTCCTCTATGGCAAGGATGACACGATCCTCTCGGGTGGTAGCGGACTCGATAAAGGCACGCGCAGATGCGACGGTGTAGGGGTGGACACCGTGGGAATTGTAGGCGGTGACTTCCATCGAATTAAGCCATGTGGGGTACGGGCCTTCGGCGTCGCTTTCACGGAGAGGACGGAGCCGTACGGTGCGGCCTTCAAGAAAGGTGGGCGGATGATCAGACATGGAGGAAAGGAGTGAATTAACTAGCCTGCCTGCTGCGGATTCTGTCAATCACAACATCTGCTACTCGGCCGGCTGCTCCAGGTCGGAAAGGCGACTCAGGACCTGGGGTAAGTGAGCTATGAGGCATACGGCTGGCGGCAAGCCATCGCTGAACGGCGGCAGGGCATTCTTCAGCACTCTTCGTGATCTCACCCATGCCCAGACTGACGAGGGGGATGGGGCCCTCTCCCACCTGGCGAGGCTGGATACTTAGCACAGGTAGGCCGAGCAAGGCGGCCTCAAAAAGGAAGGTGCTGGACATACCCGTCACTGCATCTGCGGCATGAATGGCCTGAATTCGATCAAAACGGCCTGAGACAAAAACTTGCGGGCCACAGAATGGATCGAATTTTCCTGAATCCTCACGGGGATGCGGGCGAATCCACACTTTGGCGGCAGCTCCGACTTCGGTTTGACGCAGGGAATGGAGAAAGAGGTCCAGGACTTCCATCTCGTCAAAGGGCACTGTCCGAAAACCAGTTTCTGCAGTAATGTCCCTGAATGGTTGGGAGGCGAAGATGAGCAATAGGTCATCCTGCCTGCAACCAATGGATTTGCGAATCTGATGGCGCACCGCAGGAATATCACAAGGTGCGTAAAGTTGATCAAAAGCAGGCTGGCCGGTAACGATTAGGCAGTCGCGTGCGATACCGTCACTGACCATGTCATCAGCGGCTTTGGTATCCATGACTGTGATCAAATCTGGCACTGCATTGAGTGGGCCATCCGGCGGCCGAGTGCTGAAGCGTCCGCGATAGTTAGCCCAAAAATCGAGTACGCCAATGGACGGGAGACCGATGACCTTGGCCGCTTGAATGAAACGCTTTTCATAGTCCTGGCCGTTAATAGAGGTGGAAGCAAGGAGTAGATCAGGTGCCCAATCGCGCAGATGCTGAATAGCATTTTTAGCCATGGCTTCATCACATACAGTGACAGGCAGTCCATGTTCCTTCATGATTCCGATGGCCTGCCGATAGCCGACGAGATGCAGATCAACGCCGCGTCGAATGAGCTCCGCTATCACTACGCTCAGAGTGCGCGTGCCACCTGGATCACCTGCAATACACAAAACTTTCATTTCAGAGCCTCCATCACTTCGACGCCAAGTGACAAGCTGGATATGGCGTCTAGGGGCGTGCAAAGCGGCTTCGAACTAGGATTATCCAAACAGTTAATCAAATCATCAATTGCATGAACTACTGCATGTCGCAGACAGTGTTCACGAACTCTGCTGGCTACCAGATTTTGATATCCGGCATAATGGGGGCTGGCATGAACGGTGTGGTATTCAATACGATGGCCGCTATCGAGAATTTGCACGCGTCCTTTTTCCCCCAAGATATCCATTTCAAATAGCGTGAATGCTTCAGTGCGAACGGCCTGCAATACAACGCCAGTGCCATTGACGAGTGTGAGCGATACTGAGGGCGTTTCAGCGTCTGCTGGAGGAAATGATAGTGGTGTGGCATTAATTACTTCGCCGAATAAATAGCGCAGCAGGTCGAACCAGTGAGTGCCATTGTGGATTAATCCCTTACAGTAGTATCCATGCACTTGCTGAATGGTGCCGAGATTACCACTCTGAATTTCTGCACGCAATTGACGAAATGCGGGACAGAAGCGGCGCGAGTAGTTGACGGAAAGAATAACGCCACGCGCTTCACAAGCCTCGCTGATCAGCCTGGCCTCCTGCACGGTGAGCGCCAGCGGCTTTTCTGCTAGAATGGCTTTTACGCTGGTGCTCTCCAGCACGGCCAAGATGGTGCTGGCATGAAGTGCATCTGGCGTGCAAATGCTGATTATCTCTGGCTGAACCACTTGGAGCATCTCGCTAACGTCAGCGAACCAAGTTTCGGCTTTCCATAGAGTGGCTGCTTTTTGAGCGGCATCTGGATTTGCATCGACAACTGCTTTTAGACTTGTGCGCGCATGATTGGCATAAGCTTCAGTATGTGACTGCACGCCGACTGTTTCGCGGTTCACTGGTTCGCCTGCGCCAATCCAGCCGCAGCCAATGACAGCAGCGCGTAACCTTGGACGCCTTGACTGGATATTAGCGGACATCGGTGCTGATGGCCGCTTCAACAGGTGTGAATAGGCGGTCCTGCGATTGTACTACGGCGGCGATTGACGCCGCGTTCTCTAAGACTTTTGTGATGGCATCTGCGACATCATCCATGTCAGTAATAGTTAATGGTTCGCGGACAACCGGGCAAAGCAGGAGTTCTTTTTCGTACATGCGTTCTGTTACCGGGCAGATGCCTTTTTCATAAATTGGCCAGCCTGGGGGTGCGAGGTTGAACGGGAACCCTTTCGTGCCGATGGCGATGCGTTTTTGGTAGATGGGGGTGAGATAAAGTGGCTTCACATAACCCTCTGTCAAAGCGGTGCCCTCGAACCCTTCTGGCTTTGGCAACTCAGCGAGCACTGCTTGAACAAATTGAGATCGGCTCATGCCTGCAACCTGCGCGTCAAAGTGCAATGGCAGGAGGTAGTATGCATGTGTGCTGTCGACGGGATGTGGCTGCGGGCGGAGCCCCGGCAGATCCAGAAGTCGATTGCGCAGATGATCCACAAGCATGGAGCGTGTGGTAAGGTGGCCTCCCAACTTCGCTAATTGTGCAGTGCCGATGGCTGCCTGGATCTCGGTAAGGCGGTAGTTACTTCCAATGCAGTTGGACATCTCTTCATCGCTCATTCCTACCATTGCATTTTCACCGTGATTGCGGATCAATCGGCATCGATTAGCTAGACGATCATCGTTAGTTACGATGACTCCGCCTTCTCCAGTGTGGATATGCTTATGGAAATTCAGGCTGAAACCGCCCACATCTCCAATTGTACCTACTGGCCTGCCTTTGTAAAAAACCCCTGGCGACTGTGCTGCATCTTCAATGACCTTTAGACTATATTTGCGTGCGACGGCAAGGATGGCGTCCATGTCTGCTGGATGACCAAAGAGATGAACGACCATGATCGCCTTTGTGCGCGGAGTGATGCAGCGTTCGATAGAAGCTGGATCAATACAGAAGGTCTCTGGGTCTATGTCAGCGAACACCGGAATACCACCGTAAAATAGGCAACACGTCGCTGATGCAGACATGGTGAATGGTGGACAGATGATTTCATCACCAGGCTCTATGCCGCAGGCGCCGATGGCGGTGACGAGTCCTGCTGTCCACGAATTGACACTGACGGCGTGCTTGAAACCGTATTTTGAAGTCCAGGCAGCTTCGAATTCTAAGACGCGCGTGCCACCATTGAAAAACTTTCCTGCGCTGCCGATGAAAGCAGAAAGGACATCACTGTCGAGCACCTCACGCGCGGCCGCTTGTTCGCTCGGCCCCATGGTGACACGGTGGGCGAAAGGTTTTGAGCGGACGGGAGTGCCACCAAGGATTGCTGGCTTGCTTGCGTTGGTCATGATTTAAAGGGGAAGAATGCTAGCGCTTGTCAACCTCTGTGAACTATCTCGAAACTTCCTCAGTGAGGCTATTTCTCGTTCAGCAGACGATATTTCAGTTCGGCCATGCTCCAGTCTGATTCGTCGTCGATATCTTGCACCTCCATCTCGTCCACGATGACTGGTGCGGAGGACGTCCAAATGATTTTGAAGTCTGGTGCTGAGATCGCGGGAGTGCGTATCCAGTACCATTGACCGGCATCATGATAGGACTTTACCAAATCCTGTGAACGAGTGAGACAGTGTTCGGGCTGGAACATGTGGATACGCCCATCTTTTTCATAAACTGCCCGCTGGATCGGGTAACTGTAGCGTACCATTGGCAGCACGCATAAGACGCCTGGATCATCAATGAGTCTTGCTTTGCCATCGCGCAAGGATTCGGGACGTGTGAGAACTGCGGTGGGATAGATGCAACTGAGGAGATCGAATTCTTGGCCGATTTTGCGGTATCCTTCGATGGCTTCACGAATGGCATAAAGTGTGATGGCTTGGTCAGTCGAATTCTCCGCAGATCGCATGAAGGGAACCTCCGCACCGTGAGTCCGGGCAATATCGGCGATCTCTTCATCGTCGGTGGATACCATGACCACATCGAAGCACCCAGATTCCAGAGCTGTCTGAATCACATATGAGATAATTGGACGTTCGAGGAATGGTTTGATGTTCTTTCGAGGAATGCGCTTGGAGCCTCCACGTGCCGGGATGATCGCGATGGATTTCATGAGGGTGATTATTTGAAAAGGTTCCAGTCCAAGGGCGTTCCCGCCTCTATGTCCTGCTTGGCTATGCAGCCTAGCACTGCGTCTAGATGACGTGGATGCAGGCCGTGGGCGGGGCGGATACAGCGCACGTTTTCTAAAGTGAGCTGCTCCCCAGCTTTAATGCTTGCGGTAACAAATAAAGATCGACGGAAGATGCGACTTTTCGCCTCTTTGGCTGACACTTCGTAGTTTATTTTTCCCAGTGCCTGCTCGGTGATCCGGATAGCGTTTACCATCTCACGGAACTCCTGCGGCTCCATGGAAAAGGAAGAGTCGGGTCCTGGCAGAGAACGCGAAAGAATGAAATGCTTCTCCACAATGCACGCGCCTAATGTCACGGCTGCAGTGGTAACTACGTGACCCATCGTGTGATCACTCAATCCAATGGGCACTTTAAAGCGAGCGGCCATATCTGGGATAGTGCGTAGATTCATCTCATCAGGTGCAGCGGGATAGGCGCTTGTGCATTTCAGCAGGGCTACCGGGCCACTGTTCGCCTCACGTAAAGTGGCCAGCGCCTCCTCAATTTCTTCCAGCGTTGCCATGCCTGTGGACATAATGACAGGCTTGTGCGTGGCAGCTATCTTGCGTAGCAGCGGAAGATCCACGAGTTCAAAGGACGCGATCTTATGAACAGGCAGATTCATCTCCTCCAAAAAGTCCACAGAGGTTTCATCAAAGGGTGTGGAAAAGAAATCCATGCCAAGCTCCGACGCCAGCTTTTGTAGCTGCGGCTGCCAGTCCCATGGCATGTAGGCTTCTTTGTAGAGATCATGGAGTGTGCGACCATCCCAGAGTGTGCCTCCGCCGATCACAAAGGGTTCTTTGCTGCTTGGAATAGTTAATGTGTCGGCCGTGTAGGTCTGCACCTTTACTGCATCCGCCCCAGATTCTTTCATGGCGCGGAGCGTTGCCTCACACTGGTCAAAACTGCCGCCATGATTGGCTGATAGTTCAGCCACGATATAGCACGGGTGGCCTGGGCCGATTTCACGAGTTCCAATTTTCATGCGTGGTTTGCCTTTAGATGAAAGCCAGGGTGGGTTCAAATAGTTGATGCGTTTCCGACCTGCTTGGACATGACAAAGAGTGTTCTTTGCTGTGGATGAGTCGTATGTGATTTTCGTTCAGTGAAGCCCGCACGAACGAATGTCTTTAAGGATGCCGTGTTCTCCGATTTGACCCAAGCATGGATTTCAGCACACCAGTTATCGTTCAGCGCTTCTAGTGAGGCTAGCTTTGCCAACTTGCTGGCATAGCCCTGTCCGCGTGCCTCTGGGGCGACGCTAATGCTAAGGGTGGCAATCCCGCCTTCGCGATTCAATCGCACTAGGCCTATTGAACGATTTTCATCATCTAGACCAATTTTGAAACGGAAGGTATCTGATCCGAGACAACGATTCAGCCATTCGATATGATTTTCCCATGAGATAGGATCTGCGGAAAAAGACATTTGGCGCACAAGCGGATCATTTGCCCATTCGAAGAGTAAGCGAGCGTCATTAAAGCTTGCTAGTCGTAGATGCAGAGGGTGGGTGACCAACCTATCTACAACTCGTTTTGCTCCATCTCCGTCAATCATTCGTCTAGTTTCGATCTGCATTCTAGATCGGCTCGTTTGATCGAACATCAGTCTGTGCAGTTTTTGAAAAGTATCCTGCTGTGGGAAAAGAGGGTGTTCTCCCAGCACTAGCGCTGCATGGCTCTTCTCCAGACTACGAGCAACTTCACGTTGATTATCTGCCGTGACAATAAGCGCCATCGGGACACCCAGACAGGCCAATTCCCAAGTGCTGCTTCCTGAAGCTGAGATAGCTAAATCAGCGTCTCGCATTAGTTCCGCCATGTTAGGCGGATTAATACTCAGCACCGCGTTGTGTTGCTTTTGCAGATCAGGTAGCGCAGCCTGCAACTTATTGAGGTGAGGATTTGTTGCGCCCACAATGATGACCACATGCATTTTGATTTGCATGGGATTTGAGGTGAGCAATTCCATGATGCGTTGAGTGACATTCGGCGCGTCGGCTCCACCAAGCGTGATCAGTAGAGTCTTGATTTCCGGAAGGGCTGCGCGTGATGGTAGCCTCCGAAGCTCTGTAAATTCATGTCTCAGCAGTGTGTATTTTACTCCGACTAGCAGACGTGCTGTTTTGCCGGCGAGGCCTTTGTAGAGTTCAGCAGTGGCGTAGTGGTTTTGATTTAGAATAGCATCTGCTTGGGACAAATCTGAGTCAGCAAGGTCATCAATTACGATGAGCTTCAAATCTGCCTTTTTGATGATGGCTCGGTATTCTGGTCCAAAGTGGTATCCGTCCAGCACCACCCAAGTCGCATTATTGCAGGCGGCATGATGAGCCAACTCACATGCATCTGCTGAACTGCCGGGTGCTGCCTGCAATAGCGTCACTTTGATGCCTTCTAAAGCCAATCGATCCAGTAGGGCTGGGGAATCGGCAGCTGTCACAAAGGACACCTCACCACCTGCACACTGCCAGGCTTGTGCGAGTGCGATACAGCGCATCACATGGCCAATGCCCATGCGCGAGTCTGCATCGGCGCGAATGCATAGAGTGCCGGGAGCATTCGCAGCGTTCATTTTAGGCCTCCAATATTTCGGTCAGTGCTGCTATCACCCGATCTTGATCAGCTTCCGAGAGACCATAATACATGGGTAGGCTGAGTGCTCCCGAGTAGTAGTGTTCTGATTCAGGGAAGTCGCCAAGTTTGAAACCGAGGTTCTGGTACCACGGCTGTGTGTGCACTGGAATGTAATGCACCTGCGGGAAAATTTGGCGCTGTCTCAAGCCCTCATACAAAGTCAGCCGAGTGGTCGGTGTGCGACTCGCATCGACTCGCACGACATAAAGATGCCAGGAAGAAAGTGTATCTGGATGCTGGCTAGGTGTAATGAGTGGCAATGAACTCAGTAGTCGATCATAGCGCGCTGCTAACTCGCGCCTCCGTGCTAAAAATGCAGGCAATTTATCCATCTGACTTGCCCCCAAGGCTGCCTGTAAATCGGTCATGCGGTAGTTATAGCCCAGATCAATCTGTTGATAAAACCACGGCCCGTCTGAACCGCCCTGCATAAAACGAGCGTCGCGGGTGATACCGTGGCTGCGCAGACGGATCAGCTTTTCGTAAAGCTGCGTGTCATTTGTGAGCAGCATACCACCTTCACCTGTGGTAAGGATCTTCACGGGATGAAAACTAAATACTGTTAAGTCAGCATGAGCGCGTCCGCCGATTTTTGATCCACAATATTCCGCACCGATGGCGTGGGAGGCATCCTCCATAACTCGAACGCCATACCTAGCGCAAAGCAGAGCGATTTGATCCATCTCGCAGGGCTGACCAGAGAAATGAACGGGCACTAGAATCTTGGGCAGCATGCCCTCTCTGGCGGCGGATTCTAGCTTGGTGGCTAAAGCGCTCACGCTCATGTTGTAGGTGAGCGGGTCGGTGTCCACGAAGTCCACTCGGGCGCCACAGTAGAGCGCACAATTGGCCGAGGCGACAAAGGTGTTTGGGCTGGTCCATAAGCTATCTCCAGGCCCAAGCCCCAAGGCTAGAGCCCCCAGATGCAATGCCGCAGTGGCATTCGAAACCGCGATGGCATGTTTTGTCCCTGTGAATCGCGACACGCTTTCTTCAAATTGTGCGATAGCTGGCCCCTGCGTGAGGAAGTCCGACCTTAAAACTGCGATAACTGCAGCGATGTCTGCTTCATCAATGGTCTGTCGGCCATAGGGAATGGCAGGGAGGGGGGCAGCGCTCATGCATCCACAGAAAAGGACGGGTCGCAGTGCTGGTGAATCAGGCTGCGGATCTGGTCCACGGTCAGCCATTCGCTATTTTTACCTGAGTTGTATGAGAAGCCTTTGGGCACCGGTGTGCCGGCATGTTTGGTGCAGTATGTCTTCAAAAGTTCTGCCGCATTGTGGCCAAAGAGCATAGGCACAATGATGTAATACTTCGAGGTTTCGATGGTCTGAAGAGCATCTGTTTCGGTGATCATCTCCTCGTGGATTTTTTCTCCTGGACGAATGCCCACCACAGGGTGCTCACAGTTTGGGCCGATAGCCGTAGCTACATCCGTGATTCGGTACGAGGGAATTTTCGGCACGAAGATTTCACCACCCTGGGCATGGTTCAGCGCATGGATGACGAGGTCCACACCCTCTTCGAGAGTAATGTTGAAACGTGTCATCTCTGTGTCCGTGATCGGCAGTACGCCGGTCTTTCTTTTCTCCATGAAGAAAGGAATAACCGAGCCGCGTGAACCCATGACATTGCCATAACGCACAACGCTGAAACGGATATCTTGAAAACCACGCACATTATTCGCAGCGATGAAGAGCTTATCTGAGCAAAGCTTAGTGGCTCCGTAAAGATTGATTGGAGCGGCGGCCTTGTCTGTGGAGAGGGCTACGACACTGCGCACTTTCATATCTAGGCAGGCCTGAACTACGTTCTCTGCGCCGAGGACATTGGTCTTGATGCACTCAAATGGGTTGTATTCAGCCGTCGGCACCTGTTTGAGGGCGGCGGCATGGATGACTGTATCAATTCCAGAGAGTGCGTGTGCTAGACGCTCACGGTCACGCACATCGCCAATAAAAAAGCGCAGTCTTGGGTCAGTGTACTTCTGCGCCATGTCGAACTGCTTCAGCTCATCACGAGAGTAGATGACGACCCGTTTCACTTCAGGGTTTTGGAGCAGGCGTTCGAGGCACTTGTGACCAAAGGAACCGGTGCCTCCGGTGATGAGAATGGACTGGGCGTTTAACACAATAGGGACAGGGTGGGTTCGGCTCTGTGCACTGCACAGGAGAAACCGACACTTGTCCGCCAGAGTAGCGCTGGCAAGGCGGAAATCGTCTTATAGAACAACGAATCAAGCGCCCGGCTCTTTAGTCGCACTAATCTCCACAAGAAACGGGCTGATAAAACGGCACTTGAGTTGCTTATGCACGAGTCCTTCCAGGAATCGCAGTTTGGTGTTTATAGATTGCTCATCAAAGGGTTCAAATTTCTTTGGAACCCCACCAACAGTGCGGTGCCTCTGGTTTCGCGGCTGGACCAAGCTGCGCACTAAATGCTCTAACTCTGCCATGCGCCCATGTTTAGCAGCAGGCATCTTTTCGGCCTCAGCCGCCAAAAGAGTGCCAATGAGTTCTGAGGACATTAGTTGGGGGGAGAAATTGGCGATAATACGCGAGATGCGCCGCTCGGCAGACGGCTCCACTACAGATCTCGTTCCTCCTTTGATCTCGCTTACCACTTCATCCTCTGTGGCGCAGACTGCGCCGACGAGCGATGGCAGATGCTGCTCGAAAACATACCCCACATCTGGCGCATATTGGATGATTTTGGGAGTCAGAAAACATGCCTCAAGGCCAGTTGTGCAGCCGGTATGCACCAGTACTTCTGCCGCAGCTAGCCATGGCAATACGCTACCCTCCGTCAAAACGCTCACATTACCGATCCCATCGAGAACTCCACGATACCACGCCGGATCCTCGCCTGGGTGCGGGCGTAGAACGACGTGATGATCTGGGAACTCCTTTCGAAGTCGGTTGGCTAGGACGATGTAGGCCGTCTGCATGCGTGCATGGTAACAGTAAAATCGCAGCCAATATTCCGATGCGTCCTCATGCTGTTTCTTGCCAGCAAAGGCATTCTTAACACTCGTGAAAGCGGGCAAGTTACTGGCCAGTGCAAATTTGGTATTCAGCAGGATGAATTTACCAAAACGCTGTCTGATCGACTGGGTCTCTGACTCATACATGCCAGCCAGCTCTGGTTTACAAAGATCGAACCGCGGATGTCCGGTCACATGGATGGCTGCGGCGTCTTTTCGTGCCGCTTCACGAAAAACCTCTGCGGAAAAATTCCCCCACGCAAAGATCGCATCATCACCATCCAGCCAATCGGGATGAAACATCTGTAAAAACTGTTTACGATCCACCTTCGCTTCTTCGGAAAAAACTGGCTCCTCCTCAGCGAGAAACAGCACTCTAAATCCTCTCTCTTTGAGCACGCGGTATTTGCTCAAATTTGGATTCTGGCCACCCACAACTATTTGTTTTCCGACATAAATACCACCGCGCCACCGCCGCGCTAAGCGATAGATGCCTCGATCCTGACCAAGAAAAACCTTTCGCTCAGGCCCTGCACAGTAGGCCGCGAGTAGAAGCCGCGCATCCAACTCACGACTGGTAACCTCGATCGGGAACATGATAGGAACGGGCATAACTGAAGAATAATCAAGGCAAGGGTTGAGCTAGGCGGACTTATTTGCTGCTGGAACCCAACATGCAACAACGATTACAGGCCTGTAGATCACTCGAAAAGAACACAATCTGAAGGCGGGGAAAGGCCCGTCAATGACGAGGCCAACATTATAAGAATGTTGATCAAAATGGGTGAAATTCGCCAGCCCATTTATTCGGCCAACTTTGATTTGCCTCGTCTATGGCTTTGGCGGTATATAGAGCCAATTGATGAACAAAGTGAACCGATTTGCGAATGACAGCTATAGTCGCGCTGCTTCGCTCTTTGGGTTCGGCTTGGAGCAGGCCACTGGGGAGGATATAGGTTTCCATGCATTGCGAACTTGGACCCTCCAAACAAGCGGTCACAGCAAGATGGATAACGCCCTCGAGCACGCTCTCAATCCGGACTGTCCAGCGACTCTTGAAATGCACTGGAAAGAGGTCCGGTGCTGGGAACTTTCCAATGTATTTCTCACAGGCGACGATTGTAACGTTTTCCTCTCCGCTAAGAAATACCTCAGGCTTTGTCCCAGCCTCCAGCGCCATCCAGAGCGCAAGATTCGGAGGCCATTTCGACTCCTCTCATCAGCCATTACGGAGCCGTGTTTTTACCTTGCCGGACGTAACTATGAAAACCACGGCCATTTTCTCCTGCATCATCTCCCTCGCTTGATGGCTGCGCATCAGTTTTTGAATGGCATGGGGAATCCCAAGGTTTTGCTTGGAAATCGAGCCAAACGCTGGCAGGAGCGTTACCTGTCCGCCGTGGATGTCCCGCCAGCCAGTCTTGTTCGTGCAGGGCCTGGCACGACTCGTGTGGAAAAGCTTTTTTACGCTCCGCAAATGTGGACGGACTCTGCCTTGGCTGCCCCCGAAATTATACAGAGTCTGCGCGTTGCCTTCCTAGAGTTTAGCCAGCTAAATGCCAGTGGAGAAAATAGCCAAGTCCCCATTCTAATTTCGCGCGCCGATGCCCCTGACCGCAAACTACTTAACGAACGCGAAATCGCGGCTGAAGTGGAGCGCCAGTGGGGAGCCTGCGAGATTTTGGAGCTTAGCCGGATCGATTTCGCCACCCAAATTCGCAAATTCGCCCAAGCTCCGCTGATCGTCGGGGCACTGGGTCAGGGTTTGACGAACTTGCTGGTGTCAAAGGGGGCACTCTGTTTAATTCTCGATACTGAGGTTCAATGGGCGGAGTCCTACTTTTCTCAGACTTTTCGAGATTTGGCGCTGTCGCAAGGCAATCTGGCTACTCGTCTCTTTGCTGATCAGCCCATTCAAAAACGTGACCATTGGAGTTATCCGATCGAGAAATTTAAGCGGGAACTTTCCACCGCCACTGCTATTTGGAAACAACACCGCACCTTTGCGCCCACTCCGTGAGAACTGCCGTCGTATACCACAAGCAGCTTGGAGATACACTGCTCTTGCAACCCGCTATGGCAAGGCTCGCGGCGCAAGGCGATGAAGCCGTCACTCTTTACACTCTGGCGGGACACCAGCCGCTCGTTGAATTGATGCCAAGTGTAAAGTGGGGGGGCGATGTCAGGAACGCTGTTGGCTCCTTCGATCGAGTTTTAGCACTCGATCAAGGATCTCAATCTTTGCTGAAAAGTCTGCGATTACGTGCCCGGCATCGGCAGTTGCTCACGCGGGCCTCCGTTTATATCCGCTGGTATCACCGCTTACTATTTCATGCGTGTCAATCTGCCAACCTGAACGACATCTACGTCGCACGTTATTATTTCAACTTGGTGGGTGGACCGGTTTCAGATTCCTTCGCGCCGCCCAAACTCAGCATGCCACCACCCGAATGGATGCAGCCGGAAGCATCCTCAACAACCGCAGTAGTCATCAACCCTGCGTCGGGTTGGGAGCGGAAATCTTGGACGGTCGAAGGGTGGCGCACTGTGATTCGCTCCATGCTCGCTGTGGACCTTGGCCCAGTGTTTGTTTCCAGCGGCACTTCTGATTGGCATTTGCGCATGGGGCGCGAGATTTGTGATGGTTTTCCTGCCTCTAAAGTAAAAAATCTAGCAGGCTTAACCACATTGCGTGGATTTCTCTCACTGCTATCGCAGGCTTCGATCACGCTCACCGTTGATGGGGCTGCCTCGCACATCTCGCAGGCACTGGGGCGGCCTACGGTGGTGCTTTTTGGTCCGTCCAAGGCACAGATGTGGCATCACGAAACACCGCAAAACCGCGCCATCCACGCCTGTGCGTTTAGTGCCGAGGCATTGCCACCCACCGCACTCATTCCGCCTGAAAGAGTGATTGAAGAAGCAAAAAGAGCGCTATCCACGACCTGAATAATTGCCTGTTTCGGCCCCAGTTTCCTAAATAATTGGGCTGCTACCATATATATTTCAGATGAGCACAAGCCGCATCTGTACTAGTCTGGCCTCATGCCAAGTCCATTTTCACGTCAAACCTATCTCCTTCAAGTTGCTGGCTTGTTCTCGCTACTGTGCCTGACCGCTTGCTCAGACTTTCGAGTGCCGGCTTTGGATAAGCTGAAGGAGAAGGAGTCTGAGA
>JBEBGU010000027.1:0-16009 GCA_040081325.1 Prosthecobacter sp. | reverse complement strand
CGAGGGCATGGCGGTGGGGAATGACGAAACCCGAATGAACGAATGACGATGTCGGCCGCGCCAGTGCGTCAGGCTCAGTCGTTGAAGAAGTGACGGCCTGTCGCGCCGGCTTCGGTCTTGTTATCGACTTCCCAGTACACGTCTTCAAAGATGGACTCGGGCTCAGGATAGGGGCTGGCTTTGGCAAACTCGGCGGAGGCTTCGGCTTCGGCCTGGGCGTCGCGGTCGATCTTCTTGAGCTGATCTTCAGTGGCCACGCCTTCGGCGATCAGATTGCGCTTCAAGACCTGGATCGGGTCGTGCTCACGCTGATAAAGCTCCACCTCTTCTTTGGTACGATACTTCATCTTATTGGCATCGGCGACGGAGTGGCCTTCCCAGCGGTAGGTGGCGATTTCGAGGATCGTGGGTTTGCTCTCGTTGTGAGCGCGGTCGATGGCGTTTTGCACGCGAGCACGGACTTCAAAGATGTCTTCACCGATAAACTGATCCCAGGCCATGCCGTAGCCTTCAGCGCGCTTAGCGAGGCAGCCGTCAAAGGCAGAGGAGCGCTCCTGGCTGGTGCCCATGGAGTAGCCATTGTTTTCGATGATGTAGATCACGGGCAGATCCCACAGGGCAGCGAGATTCAGCGATTCATGGAAAGCGCCCTGATTCACTGCACCATCACCGAGAAAACACATCGCAGCACCTTTGAGTCCGCGATACTTCAGGCCAAAAGCGAGTCCGAGACCCAGCGGTGTCTGACCAGCGACGATGCCGTGACCGCCCCAATAATTTTTGTCAGGCGCGAAGTAATGCATCGACCCGCCTTTGCCTTTGGAGCAGCCGGTGGCTTTGCCGAAGAGTTCGGCCATGCATTCATCCATCGTCATGCCGACGCCGAGCGCATGGGCATGGTCGCGGTAGGCGGTGATGACGTGATCGTTTTCACCCATCAGTGAAACGCAGCCCACGGCCACGGACTCCTGGCCGATGTAGAGATGCAGGAAGCCGCCCATGCGACCGGCCTGATAATGCTGGAGCGAGACTTGCTCGAAGCGGCGGATGCGGACCATCTTGCGATACAGCTCGATTTTATCATCGGCGGTAAGCTTGGCGTTGACGGGATGTTGGGCGGCGGTGGGGGCTTTCGCAGTGGCCATAAAAGGAGCGCGAGAGTAGCTGGAAGAGTGCTGGAAGCAAGCGGCGGGTGACAAATGCCTTGTCCGCAGCGCTGCTATGCTGTTCACATAGCATTTTTAGCACCATGACAGAGCTGGAACGCCGCATCCTCGCCGCTGAGGGCTACATCGAACTGGGCCTCCACAGTGAGGCACGGGTGGAGCTTTCGCACCTACCCACGGAGTCCGCAGACCGGGCTGATGTGATCGAGCTAATCGTGCTCTGCTTCATGGGTGAGAAACGCTGGGCTGAGGGCCTGGCTTTGACCCAAAAGCTCCGCGAGCTGGAGCCTGCCGAACCCGGTGGCTACATCCACGCGGCCTACTGCCTGCATGAGCTGGGCCAGACGCATGAGGCGCTGGACTTGCTGGCGCGCGGCCCGGCGGTGCTGCGGACAAAGCCCGTTTATTATTACAATGTCGGCTGCTATCTGGCCTGCCTGGGTCAGGATGAAAAGGCGCTGCAACTGCTGGAGCAGTCCTTTGAAATGGATGGCAGTCTGCGCAGCCATGCCCGCAAGGACCCTGACCTCGATGGCCTGCGCCAGAAGCTGGAAAAGATCTAATGTATAAGCCCGCTCCATCCGCACTCGCCGCCGTGACGACGTGGTTTGAGGAAAACTTCCACACTCGTGGCGAGCTGGGCGCGGCTGTTTCCATCTGGCAAAACGGTGTCGAAATCCTCAGCCTGGCTCAGGGACATGCTGACCGAGCACGCATTCGTGTCTGGGATGCTGAGACGCTCGCACCTGTGTGGTCAGCGACCAAGGGGCCTGCGGCGGTCTGCTGTCTGATGGCACTGCATGAGGCTGATTTGGCCATCGATAGTCCAGTGTCAGAGGTGTGGCCGGAGTTTGTCGCGGGTGGTAAAGGAGCCATGACATTTGCCCATCTCTTCTCCCACACCGCCGGGCTTTGTGCGCTGGATGAGCGAGTGCCGATCTTCAATTATGAAGCGGTCATTGATGCCATCGAGCATCAGCGACCACTTTGGGAGCCGGGGACAAAGCAGGGCTATCATGCCCGCACCTTTGGTTTCCTCATGGATGAAATCGTCCGCCGCATTACTGGCGCGGAGTCGCTGGGCGAGTATTTTCGTGAGACCATCGGCAGTCCGCTTGGTCTCGATTTTTGGATAGGCCTACCCAGCGCCCAGCATGAGCGCGTGGCATCCATTTACCCTGGAAAGATCAGCATCGCCGTCAGCGATCAGCCGTTTCTCAGAGCCTTTAGCACGGCGGGTTCCATGACTCAGCGCACCTTTGGTTCACCCATGGGACTGAACGCCGTCAGCGACTTTAATTTGCCTGAAACGTGGACGCGCGGCTATGCCAGCATGGGCGGTGTAGGCAGCGCTAGAGGCTTGGGTAAATTCTATGCCATGCTCGCTCAGGGCGGCATCTGGGCCGGGCGGGAGATCGTGCCTGCCGCCATTTTGCCGCTGCTCAGTCAAACTTTGTCACAGGAAGAAGACGCTGTCCTCTGCACGCCCATCGCCTTCGCTGCGGGTGTGATGCAGGACCCGATGCAGACCGATCCCGAGCTGCCCCCCGGTAAGTTGCGCCAGCATTTTGGTCCTTCGCTCAAAGCCTTTGGTCATCCTGGGGCGGGCGGTTGTATCGCCTTTGCTGATCCTGAAAACGGCATCTCCTTTGCCTACGTCATGAATCAAATGGAAGCCGGTGCTCTGCCCGGCGCTAAATCCGTCGGCATGATCGATCTGCTGTATACCGATAACAAATGACGGGCCGGAAGTTTCCTCCCGGCCCGTCATGGTTGTCTTGAGTTTTGTCTCAGTAAGCTCCCGGCAAACTGAACCAAAGGTCTCAGGACGAATTGTTAAAAAGCGACCTGCAAATTCAGACCGCTCCCTTCAAGACTGGTTCAAAGAAAAAAATAAACGGGCCGAAGATTGCTCTCCGGCCCGTCTTTTGGGGGTTTGGTTTTTGTCCTGATTCTGGCGGCGCTAGCTCCCGGCAGGCACAGTCAGAGGACTCAGGACAAAAGGCTTAACGAGTGGCGGCTTGTTCACGGTTGAGACAAACCGCCGGGGGTGAGAGGCACCGAGATGCCTCTTTATTCACGATAATTACATCATGCCACCGTGGTCATGCTGATGGCCGCCTTCTGCTTTCTCTTCCTTCGGAATGTCTGCGATGAGGCACTCAGTGGTGAGGAGCAGGCCGGAGATGGAGGCTGCGTTCTGGAGAGCGCTGCGGGTCACCTTGGCTGGATCGACGACGCCTGCCTTGATGAGGTCTTCATACTTGGCGGTGGCGACGTTGTAGCCGTGGTTGCCTTTGCCCTTCTTGACTTCGGCCACGATGAGAGCGCCTTCGACGCCAGCATTGGCGGCGAGCTGGCGGAGAGGAGCTTCGATCGCGCGAGCGACGATCTCTGCACCTGTCTTCTCGTCACCGGAAAGACCGAGGTCGCCGATGGAGGCCTGAGCACGGATAAGTGCCACGCCGCCGCCAGGAACAATGCCTTCTTCGACGGCTGCACGGGTGGCGTGCAGGGCGTCTTCGACGCGGGCTTTCTTTTCCTTCATCTCAGTTTCGGTAGCAGCACCGACGTTGATGACGGCCACACCGCCGGCGAGCTTGGCGAGGCGCTCCTGGAGCTTCTCACGGTCGTAATCGCTGGTGGTTTCGTCGATCTGACGCTTGATCTGGGACACACGGCCCTGGATGGCATCGGTGCCTCCTTCGCCTTCGACGATGACGGTTGTTTCCTTGCCAATGGTGATGCGCTTGGCTTTACCGAGGTCGGTCAGCTCGATGTTTTCGAGCTTGAGGCCGAGGTCTTCGGTGATGCAGCGTCCACCGGTCAGGATGGCGATGTCTTCGAGCATGGCCTTGCGGCGGTCGCCGAAACCAGGAGCCTTGACGGCCACGATGTTGAGGGTGCCGCGGAGCTTGTTCACCACGAGGGTGGCAAGGGCTTCACCTTCGACGTCTTCAGCGATGATGAGGAGGGGCTTGCCGGAGCGAGCGACCTTCTCAAGCAGAGGCAGCATGTCTTTGAGGCTGCTGATCTTCTTCTCGTTGATGAGGATGTAGGCGGACTCAAGGTTCGCTTCCATGGACTCAGGATCGGTCACGAAGTAAGGGGACAGGTAGCCCTTGTCGAACTGCATGCCTTCCACGACTTCGAGAGTCGTTTCGATGCTCTTGGCTTCTTCCACCGTGATGGTGCCTTCCTTGCCCACTTTGTCCATGGCTTCGGCGATGATGTTGCCGATGCTGGCGTCCCAGTTAGCAGACACGGTTGCGACCTGGGCCACTTCCTTGCTGTCTTTGACTGGTGTGGAGATTTCCTTGAGCTTGGCCACGATAGCCTCAGTGGCCTTCATGATACCGCGCTGAAGCGAGATCGGGTTGGCGCCGGCGGTCACGTTGCGGAGACCTTCAGCGTAGATGGCTTCAGCCAAGACCGTAGCGGTCGTAGTGCCGTCACCAGCGATGTCGGAGGTCTTGGAGGAGACTTCCTTGATGAGTTGGGCGCCCATGTTTTCATAGGGGCATGGAAGCTCGATTTCCTTGGCGACGGTGACGCCGTCCTTGGTGATCGTTGGGCTGCCGAATTTCTTTTCGAGGATGACGTTGCGACCTGCTGGGCCAAGGGTGGCCTTCACGGCGCGAGCCAGTTTGGTGACGCCGCGCAGGATTGCCTGACGTGCGGATTCGTCGAAGTGGAGTTGTTTTGCCATAACTAGTAGTGTGTTATTTGGGGGTTGAGTTGGGAGGATTAAGCGAGGATGCCGAGGATGTCGGTTTCGTTGATGATGAGAACGTCTTCACCGTCGAGCTTCACTTCCGTGCCGCCGTATTTGGAGATGAGGACCTTGTTGCCCACTTTCACAGTGAAGAGCGTGGAGACGTCTTTGCCTTCGTCATCCTTGCCGATGCCGAGTGCGAGCACTTCAGCTTCCTGTGGTTTTTCTTTAGCGGTGTCAGGGAGGAAGATTCCGCCAGCGGTTTTTTCTTCGCTGGTGGAGCGCTTCACGAGGACGCGGCGTCCGAGGGGGGTAAGTGCGTTAGCCATAGTTGGTCGGTTTGTGTTTTGGTTTGGTTTCTGTTTGTCTGCCCGGCCTGCTGTCACACGAGTTGAGTGTGCCGGCTGGCCGGGCGGAAAGTGTGGGAAAATCAGTCGGGTGTGGAGACGGCGGCTGGTTTAGGTGGTGGCGTTTGTTCCTTGAGGGCGATGCCATTGCTGGCGCGCTGGACTCCGCCGAAAGCGAGCTCGGGTGTGGCCTCGCCGATCTCTTCAGCCAGGAAGCTGACGATGCGTTTCGGGTCTTCAGAGAGTACGGTTTGCAGCATTCGTGATTTGCGAGCTTTGTCGTAACCCTTGAGATCGAGATCTAAGCCGACCGTGCCAGGCTCGCCGGACAGGCCCTTCATCTTGGCTGCCAGAGCCACGCTGTTGTTGATCTGATCTTGGAGTTTCTTGTCTTTGGAAAGCTTGGTCAGCCCGGCTTTCAGCGCCTCATTCACCTCAGGCACACTCAGTAGATCCTGAGCGTTCTTGTTCGGGTTTTTGGCAAGGATGTCCTCAGCCTGAGCTTCGAGGCCGACCGCAGGTTCATCTTGAGCAGGCGTCAGCGCCTGAGTGATCTCCGCCTCAAGCGTAGCATTCGACACCGCCGCAGGTTTCGGAGTCGCTGGTGCTGCCGTAGTTTTCGGCAGTTCCTTCTTACCACAGCCGACGAGCAGCAGCGCACATGCGAGTAGCGCGGGCGGCAGATGCTTTTTCAGCAATGGCTGGAGGGTGGCGGCGTTCATGCTCGGGGGGCGATGGCGGCAGTGGAAATTTCACGCAGCGCCGTCATCACGGCCTGTTCGAGAGTGGAGAAGGTTTCGAGAGTGGGCAGAGGCCCTGTCGAACCACGGATTTCAGACGTGTTTTCCAGGCGACCGATGACGAACCAAGTGTCCAAACTTTGGTTTTCGATCAGGGCTTTCAAATAGCTGATCTCCAACTTTTTATTTGTGATCTGGTCGTTCGTATCAGAGCTCTGATTGGTGAACTCACCGAGCGGCTGGCGGCACAGCATGATCCCGTAAGCTAAGTTCGGCGCGAGGGAGCAGGTCACCGAATACTTTGCCTGAGAGTCCACCAGCGTATTCACGGGATCGGTGCAAATGACTGCGAGTTCGGTCTCGTCGAGCCTAGCCGTAGCACCCACTGGATCACGTTTGACCTTAAAATCCTCAGCCTCCATCAAGCGGGAAAAATATTCGACCACCTGATTGAGAAAACGCCGACGCGTATCCAGCAGATGATCGTCATACCGACTCCGCAGGAGTTTGACCTCAGCATCCAGTGCCGATAGTTCTTTGAGTGCTGCTAAACTCATCGTGGCATCGGGGTTGAGGGTTGGAACTGGAAGCTAGGTGTCATTCTTTGGATTTGCCTTTGGGCAGAGCTTGGGCGGACTTCGGGAGCTTCTTCTTCTCGGATTCGAGTCGGCGCTCGACTTTCTTCATGTCTTCGTCGGCAGGCAGATTTTCAGGGACGATGTCTCGCTCGATGAGGAGCTGGCGCACGTCGCTGTTGTTTTTGACGTGCTCTTTGGTGATCGCGGGTTCCGACTTCAGATCAGCCTGCTTGGTCTGGAAGACGGTGATCTCATTCGCGAAATCCTTGGCCTTGATCGTGATCGTCGGCAGGAAGTCGGCTAGCGGGCGATTGTCCGGCACAGCCAGCCTGTTTTTCATGTCCTGCGTGGTGTTTCCACCGAACAAAGCCTGATCTCCCTTGCTGCGGATGCGGCCAAAGGACTGCCCATCGCCGAGCCGCTCAAAGATGATGGCCGAAAGCTCTTTTTCAGACGCACTCAGCTTCTGTCTCGCCATCAGCCGCTCGACCTCTGCCAGTCGGCTCTCGATGATCTCTTGCTTCCGTGTCTGGACAGCAAAATAAGTCTGAGCAAATGCGATGGCCTCCTTCGCCGGGTCGCCATTCTGGGCGATCAGATAGCAGGCGTAGCGGGTGAGCATCACGTCCTCGATCTCACGCTGGGCACCTGAGCCAAGGGTGACCATTTTATTGACGTCAATAAAATGGTCTTCGACGGGCACATCCGAATTTGCACAGGCTGTTTTGGCTTTCTCGATGACCTTTGTGAAGTTCTCCCATTTCGAGTAGCCCAACTGCTCTTGGAGATCGCGGCCATACCAAAACTCCACATCCGAATCCGGCGCGGTCTTAACGAGCCTTTCAAAGTCTGCATGTAGTCGTGTGATCATCTCCTTCTTCATGCTAGGCGGGGGGCGGGGAAGAGGGTGAACACCATTTTCCTGACATCAGGAAAATGGTCGGCGGCACGGGCCAGCCGTAGGTCGGGTGTGTTTGGCGCGCTAAAGCTCGCTACACCGATGATCCCCTTAGCCAAACTACCCGACTGGTTCGGGAAGTTCGTGCGCGTGAAGATGCCCCCAATCAACCGGGTAATTCGGCGAAGCGGACGCAGCGTGTGATCGACATGCACACCGCCGAATACACCCGGCCTACGCCCAGCACGTCCTTCCAGGACGCCGTTGAGCGGCGGTCCAGGGAGAAGATGCAGTTGCCTGGATGGCAACGACTGAATCATGGAATTCATATGAGTATCATCTCCAAAGCGGGTGGTTCCACACACTGCTCTGGCGCTTCACTTCGTTCATCCCCGACTTCGGCAGCAAATGCAGCTCCTTCGCGGGTAATGGCATAGATAGGTTGGCCGCTGCTGTTGGAATCGACTTGTCGGATGAAGTCAAATTGCGTTAGCCGAGCCAAATCAGCTTCCATGAACCGAACATCAGCCACCTTACATACACCGCCTTTCGGGAGGAATTTAATATGATGGGATCTATTTGAATCTGGGTCGAAGACAACCATTCGAGGTGCACCGGTATGATCGAAGTATCGTAGCAACTCGACTGCTTGATCAGAGAGAATACTGCGCGGTGAATCAAAAGATTCTGCAACAACTCTGAGGCTGTCGATTCGACGGGCCAAAGAAGAAATGCCAGTTGATATCACATCAAGCTTCGCGCCCAACACCTCATTGTCTTCGCGAAGTAGTTGGTTTAAATCGCGCGCAAGAGCTTCCGAAGATTGAATCTTATCTCGGAGTTCATTGAAATGATGCTGCTCTAACCATGTCATGAAATTCTGGAACCGATCCTGAGCCACAGTGCCGCGTTCCTGCTTCCAATTACAGAGCAGGCCCACGAGTGTGGCTAGGATGGTACTGGCTTCTATGGGCGACATTTGAGCTAAGCTTTCAGTTCAGCGAGTCAGCATCTCACTTGTCCTTGTCCACGACTTCAAAGTCAGCATCGACAACCTTGCCTTTGTCCTGGCTCTTCGTTTCTGCGGCGGCGACATCGGGACCACCGGCATCGGCTTCAGGAGCACCGGCGGTGGCACCTGCGGCAGCGGCGGCTTGATAGGCGGCGGCGAAGAGTTTTTCGAGTTCTTCGGTTTGGGACTTCATTTTGTCGCTGTCACCGGACTCGATGGCGGACTTCAATGAGGTGAGCTTGTCTTTGATCGGGCTGAGCTGCTCGGCGGGGACTTTTTCTTCCCATTCCTTGAGCTGCTTCTCGATCTCGAAGGTCAGGGCTTCGGCCTTGTTCTTCACTTCGACGGCTTCCTTGCGCTTCAAGTCTTCATCAGCGTGCTCTTCGGCGTCGCGCTTGGCTTTTTCGATCTCTTCCTGGCTGAGGCCGGAGCTGCCCTGGATGGAAATCTTTTGCTCTTTGCCGCTGACTTTTTCCTTGGCGGCGACGTGGAGGATGCCGTTGGCGTCGATGTCAAAGGTGACCTCGACCTGCGGCACGCCGCGAGGAGCCGGGGGGATGCCGTCGAGCTTGAAGGTGCCGAGCGTTTTGTTGTCGCGGCTCATCGGGCGCTCGCCCTGAAGCACGACGATTTCCACGCCGGGTTGGTTGTCGCTGTAGGTGGAGAAGACTTGGCTGTGCTTCTTCGGGATGGTCGTGTTACGCGGGATCATCGGCGTGGCGATGCCGCCAGCGGTCTCGATGGAAAGCGTGAGCGGAGTCACGTCGAGCAGGAGCACGTCCTTCACTTCACCGCGAAGCACGCCGCCTTGGATGGCTGCGCCGATGGCGACGACTTCGTCTGGGTTCACGCCTTGATGTGGGTCTTTACCAGCGAGCTTGCGGGCGGTCTCGACGACCTTTGGCATACGGGTCATGCCACCGACGAGGACGAGTTCGTCAATCTTAGAAGCGTCCAGTTTAGCAGCGGCTAGGCAGTCCTTCACCGGCTTGATGGTGCGCTCAAACAAGCTGTCGGTGAGCTGCTCCATCTTGGCGCGAGTGAGCGTCTTCATGATGTGCTTTGGCCCGGTGGCGTCAGCGGTGATGAAGGGCAGATTCAAATCAAAACTCTGGCTGGAGCTGAGGGCGATCTTGGCCTTTTCAGCTTCTTCTTTGATACGCTGGAGGGCGTCTGGCTGACCGCTGAGGTCGATGCCGCTGTCGGTTTTGAAGTCATTGACGATCCAAGTGATGAGAGTGTGAGCCCAGTCATCGCCACCGAGGTGGGTATCGCCATCCGTAGCGAGCACTTCAAAGACGCCGTCGCCGATTTCGAGCACCGAGATGTCGAAGGTGCCGCCGCCAAGGTCATACACGGCGACTTTCTCGTCCGACTTGCTGTCGAGACCATAAGCGAGGGCTGCAGCGGTCGGTTCATTGATGATGCGGCGCACGTTTAGACCAGCGATTTCACCAGCAGCCTTCGTGGCGTTGCGCTGGCTGTCGTTGAAGTAAGCGGGGACGGTGATGACGGCTTCTGTGATCGTTTCGCCGAGCTTGGCTTCCGCGTCAGCCTTCAGCTTAGCGAGGATCATGGCGCTGACCTCCTGCGGGGAGTAGGTCTTCGTTTCGCCGCCGACTTCGACCTGCACATGAGCATCGCCATTGGCAGCAGCCACGATCTTGTAGGGCATGCGCTTGTCGGCGTCGGTGAGTTCAGTGAACTTGCGGCCCATGAGGCGCTTCACGGAGAAAACGGTGTTGCGTGGGTTGGTCACGGCTTGGCGCTTCGCTGCCTGACCGACGACGCGCTCGCCACTCTTGGTGAAGGCCACAACGGATGGCGTGGTGCGTGCGCCTTCTGAATTTTCGAGGACCGTTGCTTTACCGCCTTCAAGGACGGCCATGCAAGAGTTGGTGGTGCCGAGGTCGATGCCGAGGATTTTGCTCATGGTATGTGGGTTGGGGAAAGGTTGGAAAGGGTGAGTTTGGTTTCTCTCTCTTGGCACGCGCTGTGCCAGGACTGCTGGCGGATTTTTAAAGTCCTGATTCAGAGCATGTTAGCTTTTGATCGCTGGTTCTTGGCGTTTAGTGCGGATGCCAAAAAGTGCCAACTTTGGCACAATTGCCCGTGGCACTTGGCGCTTTGTGCGGTTCGACTGGCACTTTGCTCACTTCTTTTTCGGCCAGAGATCCGGCACTGGCATTTCAGCGAAGGCTTCCCACTGGGCCTCGCTTTGAGCCTGGGTCGCGACGCCGTCATGAACCCAGAGGGCGTAGCGGACGCGGAGCTTCTTTTCTTCAGTGACCTCGACCGGTGTATCGAGGCTGAGGCAGCAGCCCATCCAGCCATCGTTGCGGACGTGGAAAGCGGTCGGATTATGCGGATTCATCGGGTGATTCATCAGCGTGATCCCGCCAAAGCCGTCGGCGTCATTGGTGATGCGACCGCTGTAGTCACACCAGCGCGCAGGTTTGCGGAAGATCTGTTCTTCATTGAGCTGGCCCTCGGAATTCAGGATCCGCCCGCCGCCATCGTGCACGCCGATGCTCTTGGCCATGCGCACGGCCACCAGTCCAAAGCCCGTGGCGCCAAAAGTGGCGGTCTTGCCTTTCGGCGGCGTGAACTCCAAATCGATGAGCATGAGCCAGCTCTTCGCGCCATCCAACGGGCGGATCTCGGTGCGGCGGACTTCGATGAGTTGCACGGACTTGTCCGCCTCGCTGACCCAGTGATTCACCATGCGCATGGCGGCGAGTTTGTCCGTGTCTTCATAGCCCTCGCGTGAGACTTCGACATTCACGATGCGGCCCTGCTTCTTCGCGTAGTCGCCCCAGAAGTCGATGCCGTTCACCAAGTTGTGCGTGACCCAGACGCTGTTGTGATGGCTGTGCGTCAGCGGATCATGCGGATGACCCATGCGCGTCAGGCTCACGTCTTTGGAAGCCCGAACCGGATAACAAAAAGGCCGCATGTCCTGCGGATCAAAATGCATCGCCGTCAGCTCACGGCCATCGAGCTGAAACGACGTGATGTGGTGAGGCATCGGCACCGCCTGCATGAGCGGGATTGGTTTAGCCGTGGGAAGCTGCGCGCTGAGGCAGAGAGGCAGGAGAAGAGGCAGAATCGCGAATCGCATCCTCCCTCTACGCCACGCCAGAGCGCGTCATTTCGCCTTCACACGAAGCAGCACTTCATTGCGCCGCATGAAACCCAGCGTCCAGGGCGGGTCGTAGAATGCAAACAGCGGCGTGCCTTCGACCATGATGCTCTCTTTCGCCGCCCAAGCTTGCAGCACCGCGAGTTGCGCAGCTTCTTTGGTGCTGTTGCTCACGCCGGAGAAGCGAAGAGCAACGACTTTCACAGCCGGGATCTGGTCCAGTTTCACTTCACCCTTCGGTACTGGCAGGCCTTTGGCGACGCTCTTCTGCGGCATGACAAAACTCATCGAGGATTCTTTCTCACCACGCTCAACGATGACCGGAGTGGTCATCGAGATCTTCTCGTCGCGCTCGTTTTGGCCATCAATGAAACGAAACAGTTTCATGAAGCCACCATCCATATTCTTCGAGCGCTTATCACTCGTCGGCATGGATACTTTTGCCAGATGCAGCGTGTCATACTCGCGCAGTTCGAAGGAACCATCTTTCCTCACCACTTTGTAGGGAGCCGTCTCCGTTGCCGCCCGCGAATTGGAGACAAAAAAGAAGCTGACACCGAGCAGCACAAGACCAGGAATAACCCAAAGCATACGTTTCATGCAGCCTTTACGCCCATGCCAAGAAGGCGGACTCAGGCATCCGCTCGATGGTCACCACGCATCCGTGCGGAACTGACTGGCGGGGAGACCTGCGCCATTCCAGAGCGTGACGTCAGGCATCTCAGCCCAAGCATAACGAGCGGCGACGGGTTGAGGCACTGCCTTGCTCGAAAGGATGATCGTATAACCCTCAATACGAACTTCGGCGGGATGCCAAACCTTGTCGGCACCAGCGATGACGAAACCGCTACCAGCCGCCTTTTTGAGTACCAGCCCATCATCCGTGTGGGAGAAAGTCACCACGATCTCGCTTCCTTTGATCTCATGTTTCAAAGGCAACGGACCGCTGGTCACGCCGGGCAGACCATAGACTGAACCGAGCGCCCAGCGAGCGAGCCTATCACCAACGGCTTGTTTGTTCTGTGGATGAATGTTCTTCGCTTCACCTACATCAAGCGTGACCGCCATGCCACTTTTTGGTACGCTCTGGACAGCCTTCAAAGCGCCTTCGCGCACGAGCATCCAGCCATCGCCACGCTTGGCTTCGTAGTTGGGCAGTTGCACCCAGGCGAAGGGAAAATCAGCGCCCCAGCGCGCACGCCAATCTTTCGCGAGCAAGGCGAGATGGTGATGATAAAAACGGCCCTTGTCGCCATTGCTGTTCGCTTCGCCTTGATACCAAATCGCGCCGCGAATCGCATAAGGAATCAGTGGGGCGATCTTGCCATTGAAGAGGCCACCGACATTGGCTTTGCGCTCACGCATCGCTACAGGATCGCGAGGTGCACGTGGCACAGGCTTGCCAGCAGCCCGTGCTTTTTTCGAGGCCTCTTTCCATGCGGCAAGCTGTTTATCATACGTCGCTTTGGCTTTCATGGCATCAAACTCAGCCCCGTCCTTTTTCGCCATCTCAAAGAAGGGTTTCAGCTCCGCGCTGGCCATTTGTGCCTCAGGACTGATCCATGATTCGATGGGCGTGCCGCCTACCGAGGAATTAATGAGGCCCACAGGCACGCCTAGGGTGTGGTGGATTTCTTTGCCAAAGAAATATGCCGTGGCGGAGAATGAACCCACGGTCTCTGGCGAGCAAACGACCCACTGACCCGCGCAGCGATCCTGAGCGCTCGTTGCACCAGCGCTCTTCTCGGTGAACATCCGAATCTCCGGCAGCTTGGCCTCGGCCTGCTCCTTCTCATAGTCCTTCGCGCGGCTAACAGTCATCGCCATATTTGACTGACCTGAACCGAGCCACACCTCACCGATGAGCACATCCTGGATCGTTTTAGTCTCCCCTCCTGCCGTGATCCTGAGCACCTCAGGTTTCGCGCTTCTCGTCAGCGCTTTCAAATCGACTCGCCATTTTCCAGCCGCATCAGTGGTCGCCTTGCTTTGTTCTCCAGCGATTGAAACCGTCACCTCCTGCCCCGGCGTGGCCCAGCCCCAGACGGGCAGAGTTCGATCCTGCTGAAGCACCGCATGATCGGAAAAGAGGGCTGACAGCTCCAGCGCTGCATTGGCTGAAGCAACAGAGAGAAGGCTGATAAGGAGGAATAAACGCATGGCTCGCGATCAACGTTGAGGTCCGTTCCGATATTCCACACAGATGTGACAACCAATCTTCTTGCGCGAAAATTCCGCCGCCCGTAGCTTTCCCGCCTTTTTCCGACCACCTATTCCATGCTCGTCAGTACCAAAGCTTATGCCCGCGCCGGTCTGGTGGGGAATCCTTCCGATGGCTATTTCGGCAAGACGATCTCCTTCATCATCCGCAACTACTGTGCAGATGTCACCCTCTTTGAAACGCCCGAGCTAACCATCGAGCCGAACGAACGTGACCATTCCGTGTTTGGCAGCATTGATGCGCTCGCACGCGATGTCCGCCAGTTCGGCTACTACGGCGGCATTCGACTTCTAAAGGCCAGCGTGAAGCGCTTCTACGAATACTGCACGAAGAACAATCTGCCGCTGCATGGGCGGAACTTTACCCTGCGCTACACCAGCAACATCCCACCTCAAGTCGGCATGGCCGGCAGCAGCGCCATTATCACCGCGTGCTGGCGCGCATTGATTGAGTTTTATGGCGTCGAAATCCCCAAGCATGTGCTGCCCAGCCTCGTGCTCAGCGTTGAGAATGATGAACTCAAAATCCCAGCCGGCCTGCAAGATCGAGTGATCCAGGGCTACGAAGGCGTCGTCTTCATGGACTTCAACCGCGCCAGTGTCGAGAAGCTCGGCCACGGCATTTATGAAGAACTCGACCCCGCGCTGTTGCCTAATGTCTATGTCGCTTTCACCACGAGACTCAGTGAGGGCACCGAAGTCTTTCACAACGACATCCGTGGCCGCTGGAACCGTGGCGAGCGCGAAATCGTCAGCGCCATGTATCAGTGGGCCAACCTCGCCCAGCGCGTGCGCGACATGCTGGTCGATGGCCGAGGCAAGGAAATCGGCCCACTGCTCAACGAGAACTTCGACCTGCGCCGCCGGCTCTTCAAACTCAGCAAGGGCAACATCGACATGGTCGAGGCCGCACGCGACTGCGGAGCCAGTGCCAAATTCACTGGCAGCGGCGGAGCCATCGTCGGCACCTATGATGACGATGCCATGTTTGAAAAGCTCAAGGCCACCTTCGAACCCATGAGCGTCATCGTGATCAAGCCGCAGATCCTGTAGCCTCTCTCACGCAGCCGTTTTCCGAATCCAGCGCGTCCCCAGCGCCACGCTCCACTGATACTTGCGGGCGTGTTCACGGATGAGGAACGGCAAGTCTTTTTCTATGGCTAGATCAAAATGCTCTGAGAGCTGAATCTTGAGCCACTCACGTGTCGAAACATCCGGCCAGTTACCACGCGGGGTAAAATCCTCCAGCCAAGTACAGGGCGTCGTCAGCAGCAGTTGCCCACCCGGTTTCACCAAGGCTGGCAGCCGCTCAATCAAGAGCTGTGGATCAGTCAGACGGCAGAGCAAGTTCGCCGCGTGAACAATGTCGAAAGCGCCCAGATCACCGCGCAGATGCATCGCATTACCCTGCTCAAATTGGATGCGCTCGGCACTCCCCTCGGCGGGACGCACGGCATCGAGCATCGTCTCATCGGTCGTTTCATTGAGGCGCAAAAACGGTACGCTGACTCCCGTGCGGATGCGCTCGGCATAATCGACAAAAGCCTGTGAATAGTCGATCCCAATGACTCGGCTGGCCACGCGAGCAAGTTCATAGCAAGAGCGTCCCACCGCGCAGCCAAGATCAAGAACACAAGCATCCGCTGGCACTAGGGAAGAATCGAGCAACTCGCTGACACTGCGCTGAGCAAACCGCAGCGCCGTCTTTGGCCCAAAGTCCCAAGGCAGCACATCCTCATCTTTGCCATAGTGAAAAAGCAGGTACTCGGCCACGAGGCGCGGCGTTTCATAAATGTTCACGTCAGATCGGAGGCTTTCTTTGGACAAGGGATTCTTCATGCAGAGCCAGCGACCCTAGCGAAATGAACAGGATGTGCGCAGACTTTCTTCTTGCTGCCTGACCCGCCCTGCGAATCATCCCGGCCCCACTATCATGAGCAAAGCCCCCATCAAAGTCGCAGTCACCGGTGCCGCCGGTCAGATCGGTTACGCACTCCTTTTCCGCATCGCATCCGGCGCCATGTTTGGCCCGGATCAGCCCATCATCTTGCAGCTTATCGAGGCTCCCTTTGAAAAACCCCTGCAAGCACTCGCAGGTGTCGCAATGGAACTCGACGACTGCGCCTTCCCGCTCCTCAAGGGCATCGTCCAGACCTCCGATCCTGCGGTTGGTTTCAAAGACGCCAACTGG
>JBEBGU010000473.1:0-4278 GCA_040081325.1 Prosthecobacter sp. | reverse complement strand
TGCCGCTTGTGAAGCCAACTCTGGCAGCGCCTCAAGCACCAGCAATAGACTGCGGCCGATCTCCAGTCGCCACTCTCCAAGCCTTCCGCCCAGCGCGTGAAAGGAGCGCCATTGAATGAACGACGCCAACCAGCACTCCAGCACATAACTCAACGGGAAAAAAATAAGCGGTAACTCTGCTATGATTCCTGCAAAAGTAACAGAAGCACCGGCCATAAATCCCCACCACTGAGCCCACTGACTTTTCACCGTTTGATTGTCAGCCTCGAGTGCTGAGCCAAGCTCTGAAAAGGCATGGGTCGGCAGGAGCAGTCCGTAGAGCCAGAGTAGTGGGCGGTCGGAGGACTCTGCTGTCAAACTGATGATCCAAAGCACGCCATACAACAGGAGTCCTGCGAGCAAGCGCGTGTAAAAAATACTGCCCTGCACTTGGGCACGCTCTTCACGATGCCGCACCTGCTCGCGCACAGAGATACGGGCAAAACCAAGCTCAGCGAGACACAACATCACTGCGACGGTGGCTTGAGCGGCCAGCAGTCTTCCAGTGCCAGCCTCACCGAGGTAACGGCCTAGCTGGCTGATGAGTAGCATGTTAATGCCAAGCCGTAGTACCCTGAGGACCACGGACGTGGAGAACATGTGAAGGATGTCCCTCAGCATAACAAAAAGCGGGGCCTGCCCGCATGGTGATTAACCCTCAGCGCTGACAGCGGTTTCGACCGCTTCACACAGCACATGACCGACGAGCAGATGACACTCCTGAACATGGGCGGTGACATCTGACGGGGCGCGGAAACTCAGGTGCGCCACGCGGGCGCAGTCAGCTCCAGCACGGCCAGTGAAGGCGATACTGGTGCAGCCTCGATCATTCGCTGCACACAGTCCAGCGATGATGTTTGGACTGGTGCCTGAGGTGGAGATGCCGATGACGACATCCCCAGGTTGCGCGATGGCTTCAACCTGACGAGCGAAGACTGTCTCAAAGCCAAAATCATTGCTATGAGCCGTTAGCACGGAGGTGTCAGTGGTGAGTGCGAATCCTGCCAAAGCACGGCGATTGATGCGATACCGCACACACAGTTCAGCGGCTAGATGCTGGGCGTCCGCAGCACTACCTCCGTTGCCAAAGAAGAGAATTTTCTTTCCTGCTGCGAGTGCGCTGATCCACGCATCTGCCATCTGCTGAATGATCTGCCCCTGATCACGTAGAGCCTGCACGGCAGTGAAATGCCCGTCGAGATGGCGTGTGAAAATGGATGTCGTGTCGAGAGTCTTCATTGTTTGGTGAGATTGATAGTGGAGTGCTTAAGCTTTCACGCAAGCGCGCCGCTGCTCTTGAATGATGCTGCGTATTTTCATGAAGCCCTGCCACCAGTGCTCGACACCTGCATTGGCGAGCAGCCATTCTCGGCCTGCGCGGCCCATAGCGGCTGCGACTTGCGGGTGCTGATGAAATTGGAGGATGTCTTTGGCCAGACTCATTGCGTCTCCGGGTTCGTGAATCAAGCCGCGCTGGCCGTGTGCTACGCTTTCAGGCAATCCACCAGAGCGTGCCGCTAGAACTGGGCGACCGTGATCAAAGGCTTCATAGACGACAGTGGGATACGGGTCCCACCAGATTGAGGGCACGATCATCGCGGTGCAGTCGGCAATGGCTTGCTCCTTCGCCTCTCCATGCAGTGATCCACGATAGTCGATGCTGCCTTCAGATGCAGCGGCACTGGCTTCCACTTCCTGCTGTAGTTCCCCATCACCAACAATGATGAGTTTGGGCATTGCTTCGGCAGATAGATGCTGGCGCAGTTCTTTCCAAGCTTGAAGCATAACACGCGTGCCTTTGGCCTCTGTGAGTCTGCCGAGGAAAAGAAAGCGCCCGGTGGGTGCCTCGACAGGTGTGGTAGCTCGTGGGAAGAAAGGATAGGCATGAACATGCACTTTCTCCGCAGGCACTCCGGCTTCGATGAAACGATCCCGAACAAAGGCCGACACGGCGATCCAAGCGGAGACATTGCGATACCAGCCGAGTGCGTGAGCGGTGTGTAGCATGAGGGCCATCCAGGCTGTGCGCACGACGGAACCTTGCCAGGCACCGGCGATGATTTCTGGCGTGAAGCGTCGCTTCAGTCCGCTTATCTCAAGATGGTTGTTCACCCACAAGGCACCATTTGTGGAGAACGGTCGGTAATTGTGGAGGTAAAGCGCGAGCGGCACGTTTTGACGCTTGGCTTCACGCAGCGTGCTGAGGGAAAGCACGGGTAGTAGATTGTGGCCGAGCCAAAGATCTGGCTGATGCCGTGAATGTGTTTCACGCAGTTGACGAATAGCGGTGGGGTTGTGAAAGGCACGCATGGGTTGCTGCCACTTCGGGGGTGCGGCAGGTCCATCCCAATCGTTGCTGGAGACAAAGAGTTCTTCTACAGCAGCGCCTTGAGCAAGCATCACTTCACTCATGCGCAGCACGGCCGTCTCTTCACCGCCAGGGAAACGGTAACGATTGAACAAGTGGAGTATGCGCGGGTTTGCTGCCATGAAGCAGGATCGCGGTGGGACAACAGATCAGTCCTCGAAGGCTTGCATCAATTCTTCCTTCATCACGCGCGCTGTGCCGAGCTTACCGACGACGATGCCGCTGGCATGATTGGCGATGTCGGCGGCGTCTTCGGCGCTGAGACCAGCAGCGAGGGCGAGGGTCAGAAAGGCGATGGCTGTATCACCAGCACCGGAGACGTCATACACTTCGCGAGCACGCGTCGGGATGTGATGCGGCGCGGTGTCACGCTGAAATAGAATCATGCCTTGTTCTCCAAGAGTAACGAGCACTTTGCCGACGCTCCACTGATCGAGGAGTTGCTCGCCAACCTCGAGAAGGCGTTTGTCCTCAAGTGGTGGTCCAGGAGAGCGGTGGTCTTGAATGCCAGCCGCCGCGAAGGCTTCGAGTCGATTAGGCTTAACTAACGATGCGCCATGCCAACTTAATGGATTGCGTGGCGATGGATCGACGGTGACGAGCTTGCCGGCTGCTTTGCAAAGGCCAAGCACTTGATCGGCGAAAGCCTGAGTGACGAACCCTTTGCCGTAGTCCTCAATGATCACGCCATCGAGTTCAGGCAGCATCGTTTCGAGTCGCCTGGAGATGATCTTCAACTCTTCATCACTGAGTTTCTCTATCGTCTCACGATCCACGCGCACGACATGCTGCTGACGAGCGATAATGCGCGTTTTAGCGATGGTCGGCAGCGTGTCGCTTTCTAGCATCGGGTCCGTGTTCACGCCTTCTTCATGCAGCAGGCGGCGCAGCTCACTGGCAGCGCTGTCTTTGCCGACGCGGCCCATTAGATAAGCGTGTGGCGTGAAAGCGGAAAGGTTGCGCGCGACGTTGGCGGCACCACCGGGAAAAGTGGTTTCCTTGGTGACCTCGACAATCGGCACGGGTGCCTCTGGTGAGATTCTACGAACAGCACCCCAGATGAAGTGATCGAGCATGACATCACCGATTACCAAAATGCGGCAGTTTGCCATACGCTGGATGGCATCACGAGCGGTCGAGGCAGTGAACATGATGAATATAATTACGCTTTCGCACGCCGCGCACGCACGGCAGTAGAGAGCTGGTCGAACATGGCTTCGGTCGTGGCCCAGTTGACGCAGGCGTCGGTGATGCTTTGCCCGTAAGTCAGGCCTTGGCCGGGTTTGGCGTCCTGACGGCCTTCGACGAGGTGACTTTCGATCATGACACCAGTGATGGCTTTGCTGCCATTGGTGAGTTGCTCGGCGAGAGACTGCGTGACGAGCGGTTGCTTGCGGTAATCTTTGAGACTATTGCCGTGGCTACAATCAACCATCACGCTAGCTGGTAGACCGCGTGCCGTGAGCTGGCCGATGACGGTGTCGATGGAGGCGGCATCAAAATTCGTTCCGGCTTTGCCACCGCGCAAAATGACATGGCAGGCCGTGTTGCCCTTTGTTTTCACAATGGCGGCCACTCCGTCTTTGGTTACGGAGAGGAAACAATGCTGGCCAGCTGCGGCCTGGATAGCATCAAGGGCGACTTGGATGCCACCATCGGTACCGTTTTTGAAACCAACGGGCATGGACAACCCAGACGAGAGCTGGCGGTGAACCTGACTCTCAGTGGTGCGCGCTCCGATTGCTCCCCAGGAAACGACATCGGCGATGTACTGCGGCGTGATGACATCGAGAAACTCGGTGCCAGCGGGCACGCCCATGCGAGTTAGTTCGATCAGCAAGGCTCGTGCTTCACGCAGTCCACGATTGATA
>JBEBGU010000472.1:0-4282 GCA_040081325.1 Prosthecobacter sp. | reverse complement strand
CTGATGACGATTAACAAAGGTCCAAAGTCAGTTCGGTTCATGGGCAGTAGGACCTTGCTTATTTGGATGATTTGCGGTGAATCGCAAAACGCTCCATTCGCTTATTGAGAAGATTGTTGGCGAAGCTTCGGACCATTAGCGCTTCCACATCATTGATCATTTCTTTCGTGACCTCGTAGGCACTGAAGTAGGTAGCAATTCCCGAAAGTGGCACACGCTGGTCTTTAATCTGGCGGGATTGTTCTTCGCTGTTTCGGTATGCTTGCCTTCGTTCAGGGTGGTGGACGCGCTTGATCCTCTGAACGTCGCCCCGCTTCCGGTTCAGCGCCTTGTTCATTTCTTTCCAGAGGCTCTGCTCTTTTGCCTTGCCAGCATAGATCGCCTGACCTCGGCTATCGAAGAACAAATAGACCCCGTTTTTCGAATCCAACTCTTCTTTCAATCCCAAAAGGTGAGGATGATGGACACCGTCCTCATCGCGAGATTCAAACAAAGAATATCCTGCACCTCGTCTCGATTCGTCCGCATAGACTGGGAAGAACTCAACCAAAGGGCGAACAGCGTTATCACGCATGTTTTTGGCACCAGCTTTAGAAGCACTATGAACCAAACCAGCGATCTGACGCAGAGTGCATTTGGGCCGCTTCTTCCAATTTTGAATAGACGGAATAGACAGCCCAAGCATATCGCCGAGCGCCTTATCGGTATTGACTTGGAACTTCTTCTTTAGCTCCGTGATGACTTCACTTCCTTTCATACCAACAAGCCCTCCTGTTTGAGGATCTTCACAAGGCTCTCTTCCGCCGCGAACGCCGCTTCGGCGCTCTCGCGCAGCCGCGTCATGGCTTCTTCCACGGTGAGCACTTCACTCGTGACCTTCGGCTCGACGTAGCGCGGGATGTTGAGGTTGTGGTCGTTGGCGGTGATCTCGTCGAGGGTGACGAGGCGGGCGATGCCTTCGACATCGGTGTATTCGCGGACCCAGCCGTGGATGCGCTCGACATGCTCGGGTAGCAGTTCGTTCTGGGCGCGTCCAGTTTTGAACTCCTTGGACGCATCGACGATGAGCACCTTGTTCTTCCGGTCCTTCGCTTTCTTCTGGCGGAAGACGAGGATGCAGGCGGCGAGGCCGGTGCCGTAGAAGAGATTTGGCCCGAGGCCGATGACGGCCTCCAGCAGGTCCATGCCGAGGAGCTTCTTCCGAATCTCGCCCTCCTTGCCCATTCGGAAGAGGGCTCCGTGCGGGAGGACGACGGCCATGCGCCCGGTCTTCGGGGCCATGGATTTGATCATGTGCTGCACCCAGGCAAAGTCGCCGCTCTTGGCGGGCGGCATCCCGGCGAAATTGCGGCCATAGGGATCGCTGGACCAGACTTCGTCGCCCCATTTCTCCAGCGAGAAGGGCGGATTGGCGATGACGCAGTCGAAGGTGGCGAGATTGTCGCCGGAGAAAAAGGCGGGGCTGCGCAGGGTATCGCCGCGCACGATCTGAAAGTCTGCCGCGCCATGCAGGAAGAGGTTCATGCGGGCGATAGCGGAGGTAGTGAGGTTTTTCTCCTGACCATAGAGCTTGCCCCAGAGCGTGCGGACATCGCCCCGCGTCTCCTCGACATGATGGATGGCCTCCAGCAACATGCCGCCGGTGCCGCAGGTGGGATCGTAAATGGACTCGCCCTCGCGGGGATCGAGGATGTTCACCATGAGCCGCACGACCGAGCGCGGCGTGTAGAACTCGCCCGCCTTCTTGTTTGTGGCGTCGGCGAACTTCTTGATGAGGTATTCATAGGACTGCCCAAGCACATCCGCCTTGGCTACCGCGTTCCCCAGCGAGAGCCGGGAGAAGTGCTCAATCAGATCGCGCAGCAGCGCATCTGAGAGCCGGTCTTTGTTCGTCCACTGCGCATCGCCAAAGATACCGTAAAGCGTGTGCGGATTCGCCTGCTCGATGCCACGCAGAGCGGTCTGGAGCGCCTGCCCGACATTCGTCGCCACTTTCCGCACGTCGGACCAGTGGCAGCCCTCGGGAATCTGGAAGCGGTAATTCTCCGGGAACAGCGCGGCTTCCTCATCTCCGTCGAACTCCTTCAACGCCGCCGCGTGCTCGTCGGCATGGACATCCGAGAGGCGCTTGAAGAACAGCAGCGGGAACACATACGACTTAAAATCCGCCGCATCCACCGGCCCGCGAAGAATGTTCGCGGCCTCCCAGAGGTGGGATTCAAGCTGGGAGACGGTAACGGAGGGCATTCGGGGAGATTCTTATGATTCCACAGCATCTAAGCCGGGGACGCCTACATAGGCAAGAAAAGAGGGACGAATGCCGAATGACGAAGGGTCGCTCCGGCATCCACGCGACTCGATACCGCGCATCCACAGCCGCTTCGGCGCGTCACCTCGGCTTTGACTTGGCGGAGTTGTATCTGGAAAGCGGTGAGGGTGTTCAGTCCATCCTGGTCTGCGCAACGTCAGGGAAGAAGACAGCGGGTCGTCGAAGGAATGAAGTTGGGAGAGACGTGCGGTGCCGTGGGTGGGGCGGAGTTCTGCGGGCTGGAAAGCCCGCGCTCCTCGTAGCTTCGATTTCCAATCGAAGCTACAGGCTGGCGGCGGCAACACTGCGGCTCTAAGCGCGCTTACTTGCCGGCGCAGCAGGAGCCGAAGGGCAGGCCGCTGCCGCAGGTGCATGGAAGCGTGCGCTTCCGCAGGATGAAGCCTCCGGGACGGGAGGTGGAATCGTGCAATCTCTCTTCTTGAGTGAGCTCCTTGATCCATTCGGACTCCATCTCCGAGGTGGCAAGCGAGGAAGTTAAAGGCTTTTTGAAATAGCGCCAGCCGCTGATGATGGTGAGGAGATCCTGCTGTGGCCTGACGAGGGGATTCGGGTAGGTGCTGGAGTCACGGAAGTCATCTCTCCAGGAGCTCTTCAGGGCTTCCTCGGCATCGAGTTTACCGAGAGCTTGCCTGCCAAGCGGGGTTTTGAGAATGCGGTTCGCCTTGGGGATGAGGGGATGAATCTTCAGGCTGAGAACGAACATGAGGAGCGTGCCCAGAAGGATCACATCTTCGTCCCACTCATCGAGAAGGGTTTCAAAGGCTGTCTGGATGGCGGCACGGTCGCCGAGGTGATGGTGATGCGCGGCGGCAAGAACCATGATGGCGCATTGACGGACTTCACAGTTCCACGGGGGATCCTCTTGGCGGGCGATGCGCAAGAGGCGGTCCACGCCGCCATCAAAGGTGGTGATGAGAAGGTGGGGCCATTCGAGGTAGGCGGCGGCCATGAGCCAGAGGCTGTCATAGCGATCATCAAGCGTGAGGCCCTTCCAGATACGGTCGTAGGTGCCCGGGACGCACCATGCGGCGAGGAGGTGAAGCGCGAAGGAGTGAATGCGCCAGTCTCCCTCACTTTGCAGACGTCCGTCTGCTGAAAGTGCATACGTTTGGTCCACCGCCGCCTGCAGAGGAGCGATGAGCGACTGCTGGTGCTCGTGCGCGGCGGCCAGGGCCTCCTTTGGCACGATGTGAGCGGGAGCATTGGCCAGGGCGTCGAGGATGCTTTCAACGGTCCATTCAGGGTTGGGAGAAGTCGATAGCATGAGGGTGCGATGATCAAACTGTTCAGGGTCGAGAATGGCGGGCAGCCGCTTCAGCGTGTCACCTCGCGCAGGGCGCGATCGAAGGACAGTACGGCGGCGCTGCCGCGCACGAAGAAGAACGAGACGTCGTCTTCACCGGTCGTTGTCATGGCAAAGGTGGCGATGTCGGCGTCGGCCATCTGCTGGTAAACCTCGGCGAGCGGCTCATCGAAGTCGATGCTCACGTCGGGAAAGGAGGCGGCGAGCCGCAGTTCGCCCAGCTCGGGCTCGGTCAGCTCTAGCGCCTTGAGCAGGGTCGCGTCCGCCGAACGGGCGATGGAGGCGATGAGGAGGTTCTCCGGAGCGGTTTTCATCGGCTCCCAGGCATCGAGATTATCGGGCTCGGTCATCGGGGCGAAGAACATCAGCGGGATGATTTTACCGAGCTTGCTGGACTGGTACTCCGCCGAGGCGGCCATGGTATTCTCCACGTCCTCCCAGTCGGTGGTTTCATCTAATGCGAAAACCGGGGCGTTGTTGGCGGGTGTCATGGTTCGAAGAATAATATATTTTGGACAAATTTGTCGAGTGTGGAACTTTGGCTGGCACAGTTTTGTCAGGGATTGAAAGATGGTTTTGGGCGTCTGAGACTCCGAACTCGAAGAAATCGCGAGATTGGTCAGTTGAAAAATATCAATATGAGTATAATT
>JBEBGU010000471.1:0-4282 GCA_040081325.1 Prosthecobacter sp. | reverse complement strand
CCCCGCGCCGATGACGAAGCTCACGCGGCCGAAGTTCCACTACGACTGGCATTGGTTCTGGGACACCGGCAACGGCGAGATCGGCAACAACAACGTCCATTCGCTCGACATCTGCCGCTGGGGCCTCGGCGTGACCGGTTTGGGCAAGAGCGTACTCAGCTACGGCGGCCGACTCGGCTACACCGACGTCGCCGAGACACCGAACTCGCAGGTCGGTATCTTCGACTTCGGCGACAAGACCATCGTCTCTGAAACGCGCGGCCTCAAAACCGCTCCGTTTCATCCCACGCTCAAATCCATGTGGTTCTTCTATGGCAGCGAGGGCATCATCGCCGACACGAGCCTCTTCGATCCGAAAGGCAACCTCGTCCGCGCCTTTGAAGGCAAATCCGAGAACCACTTCGCCAATTTCCTCCGCGCCGTGCGCAGTCGCAAGCGCACCGACCTCACCGCGGACATCGAAGAAGGCCACCAAAGCACCGCGCTCTGCCACATCGCGAACATCTCGTATCGTCTCGGCCAAACAGCCTCCATGAACGATATCTCGAAGCGACTCAATGACATCAAGGCCCACGAAGACGTGCAGGACACGCTCGATCGCACAAAGCACTACCTCACCGAAGCCGGGGTCGATCTCGACAAGACCCTGCTCACCCTCGGTCAGCATCTACGCGTCGATGGCGGGAAAGAAGCCTTCCTCGACAACGCCGCTGCGAATGCGCTGCTCACGCGAGAGTATCGTGCGCCGTTTGTGGTGCCGAAGGAGAGCGAGATTTGAGCGTGGCAGGCCGTATGAATGCGCCGATGAACTCCCTCTCCAGACGCCAGATGCTGCACACCGCTTCGTGTGGGTTTGGCTATTTGGCGATGTCAGGCATGGCAGGCGCGGCGACTTTAGATGCACGACCACCACGACTGCGTGCCAAGGCACAGCGGGTCATCTTTCTCAACATGGCTGGTGGGCCAGCACAGATGGACACCTTTGATTACAAGCCTCAGGTCGGAAAAAATCCGCACGGTGGTTCCGTGGCTGAGTTCAAGCGGCGTGGGAAAAGTGGCCTCTGGGTGAGCGAGTTGCTACCAAACATCGCCCGTCATGCCGACAAGCTTTGCGTGCTGAATGCGATGACGGCAGACACAAGCATTCATGCTCAGTCGATGTTGCAACTGCACACCGGCGACCGTCTCCGCCCCTGTCCGAGCATGGGCGCGTGGGTGGCCTATGGCCTGGGCACGGAGAATCAAAATCTGCCCGGTTTCATCAGCTTCAATACGGCGAAGCCCGCCGAATACAGCGCTGCTCAACTGCCGCCCGTGTTTGGTGGCACACCCATCGGCGTGAATGGCGAGGACATGTCGAGAGCAACCATCAGCAATATTAAGGGCGATCATTTGCCGCTGAGTGTGAAGCGCCGTCAGCTCGATCTCATTCAGGCTATGAACCATGATCATCTCAAGCTACGAGGTGATGACGCACAACTCGAAGGCGTGATTCAAACCATGGAACTCGGCTTCCGCATGCAGGCATCGGCTCCTGATTTGCTCGATCTCAGCAAGGAGTCCAAAGCCACGTTAGAGCGCTATCGCGTAGGAAAAAACTACGCAGCAGGCACCTGCAAAGGCAGCGACTTCGGTCGGCAATGTCTCCTAGCTCGGCGCTTTTGCGAAGCAGGCGTGCGCTTCATTGAGATCACGCATGGCAGTTGGGATCAGCACACCGATCATCGCCGTGATCTCACGGCCAACTGTGCCACTACCGACGCGCCCATTGCCGCGCTGCTTGATGATCTCGATGAACGCGGTCTGCTGGAGGACACACTCGTCGTCTGGGGCGGAGAATTCGGCAGGCCAGGTCTCACTCCGGGCAAGGACAAGGATCAAACCGGACATCAGCATCGCGCCTTCACCTTTTGGCTTGCTGGCGGCGGTGTGAAGTCAGGCCATGTGCACGGCAGCACGAGCGAAAATGGCGAGATCCCTGTCGATGGCAAAGTTCACTTCCGGGACCTCCATGCCACCATTCTTCATCTGCTCGGACTCGATCACGAAAACCTCGCACTTGTCAGTGGCGGTCGCCGCATCCGTCTGACCGGCCTGCAAGGCGGCAGCGTGGTGAAAAGCATTTTAGCCTGAAAGCGCACCCGGCAGGGATCGAACCTGCGACCAGAGGATTAGAAATCCACTGCTCTATCCACTGAGCTACGGGTGCTTCGATCGAAGAGCGCGGAGGTTGGCCGAAGATGGCCCGTGGTGCAAGGCCGAGTGCGTCCCAGCTGGATGACGGTGGCTACAGGACATAACTAACTCACCAACTCCACGCCCGTCCGCTCGGCTTCGTTGAGATAGCAGCCGGGATCAGAGCCCCAGAGACCGCCATGCTCGCCATAGGCAGCACGCGTGCGGAAGCCGCCACCACAGATGGAGAACCAGCGGCAGCTCGCGCAGGGACCGACCATTCGTGCCTGACGTTCCGTCTGAGTCAGCGTGCCGATGGATCGGATGTCGCGCAGGGTTTCGGCGCTGGTTTCGTTCTGGCCTTCCCAGATCTCGGAAAAGGGCTGGCGCTTCACATTGCCGAGCAGGATGTCCTGCCAAAACTGATCAGGGTGTACATTGCCCTGCGTGTCGATGTTCGCGATGCCGCGTCCTGAGCTGTTCGCACCACCGCCGTTCCAGGAAAGCAGCCGACGCGCTTCTTCCAGGTTCGGGTGGTTTTCCTGCTCCATGCGCAGCAGCAAATAAGCTCCGTCCGCTGGCTGGGCCACGGTGAGCAGCTCGCGGTTCACACCTTGGCGATGCCAGGCTTCGACACGGGCAAGCAATGTATCCAGCGCATACCGCGACTCCGCAGGCGTCAGCACTTGCAGGCTGCTGCCGCGTCCTGCTGGCACGAGATGATAAAAGCACACGCGCTGGATTTCCTTCTCTTCGATGAAGTCCAGGATCTGCTCAATGTTCTGCACGTTGTGGCGTGTCAGGGTCAGACGCAGACCGGTTTTCTGGCCCACGTCATGGCAGTTGCGGAAGCCGCGCACCGCCCCGTCAAAGGCGCCTTCTTTGCGCCGGAACTCATCGTGAATTTTGCCGATGCCATCGAGCGAGATGCCGACGTAAGCCACGTTCGCCGCTTTCAGCAGCGCGGCTTTCTCCGGCGTGATCAGCGTGCCGTTGGTGGAAATGGTGAGCTTCAAACCGCCGGCAGTGGCTTTCTCCACGATGTCAAAAAAGCGTGGATGAATCAGCGGCTCGCCACCGCTGAGCAGCAACGACGGCACCTTATATTCAGAGAGGTCGTCGATCACCGCCTCCATCTCCGGCCAGGTGAGTTCGCCGGGATAGTTCAGCGCGTTTGAGTCGGAGTAGCAATGCACGCAGCGCAGATTGCAGGTGCGCGTGATGTTCCAGACGGTGATGGGTTTGCGCGTGCTGGCACTGCTGTGACCGCCGGGATGTCCAGGCTTTTGGCCTGTGCCATAGCGCAGCGCGTCGGCAGGTTGGGCGAGTCCGGTCCAGAGTTTGGTGAGGTTGGTCATGAGGATAGGGCGGTTTGAATCGTGGGGGCAGTGAAGCTGGATCGTGGTTCGTAAATGCAGGATGGATCTTCAGCGAAGGGATCACCCGTCATGCCATAGGCGCGGGCTCTTGAGCCGCCGCAGACAGAGCGGTACTCGCAGCGTCCGCATTTGCCGCCGAGCGCGTCATTGTCACGCAGCGAGACAAAGAGCGGATGGTGGCGATAAATCTCCGCCGGGTGCTCGGCGCGCACATTGCCGCAGTCGAAAGGCAGGAAGCCGCTGGGTGAAACCACGCCCGTGTGGGAGATGAACATCACGCCGCGACCATCGCGAATGCCCAGCGGCGATCTCATGCCAGGGCGCTGCCGTCCCTGCGCGCCCATCTTCTGAATCAGCACGCGGCGGAAGTGGTGCCCCTCTGTCGTCTTCACAGCAAACGGCACCTTGCCAACCAGCCCGGCCATATCCTGGAAAATGTGCTCGATGTCCTGCGCGTCCGGCAGATCAGCCGCCGCAGCGCGTCCGGTCGGCACCAGGAGAAAGACGCTCCACATCGCCGGTTTCAGTTCATACATCAGGCGCTTGAAGGCCTCATACTCGTGCAGATTGCCGCGCGTGAGCGTGGTGTTGATCTGGATGCTCAGGTCCGCCGCATGAGCGCGATGCACCGCCGCGATGGTGCGGTCAAACGTGCCCGCGATACCACGGAACGCATCATGCGTCTCCCGCGTCGCGCCGTCCAAACTCAGCGAGATGCGCTGCACGCC
>JBEBGU010000026.1:0-16111 GCA_040081325.1 Prosthecobacter sp. | reverse complement strand
CCTCGGCATCGACCACGAGCATCTCACATTCCGCAGCGCCGGGCTGGATTTCAAACTCACCGGCGTGGAGCCGTGTAAGGTGGTGAAGAAGATTTTGGCATGATCCCCGCCACCATCGTTCAAGGCCATCGCGTCGCTTCTGGTCTCAATGGCAATCCGCGCTTTCCTGGTGGAACGCTGCGGATGCAGTTGCCATTCTTCCATGAACTGGGACTCGATTTGAGCTGCTACCATCTTGGCACGCTGAATGTCAGCATTGCGCCGATGAGTTATCGTGTGGTGGAGCCAAAGCTCACTTTCAGAAATGTGAACTGGCATCCGACTGAGCCTGCGGAAGACTTCTCATTCTTCGATGTCACGGTGCGTCGTGATGACGAGCCATCCGTGAGCGGTTTGATCTATTATCCGCATCCCGACACAAAGCCGGAGCATTTTCAGAAGCCGGATGTGCTCGAACTGCTGCTGCCGTGGACGGAAGGTCTCGAATACTCCCGACCTATTCAAATCAGCTCACCGTCGGACCAGATGCAGTTCGAGTCGATGTGCTAGCCTTCTGAATCCGCTACCCACATGACTCTCCGAAATGCAGCTTTGGCACCTTTCATCGCGGCACAGGTTTTCAGTGCCTCAGCGATCGAGTACAATCGCGATGTGCGCCCTATCCTGTCCGACAAATGCTTCAAGTGCCATGGTTTCGACGCCGCTACGCGAAAGGCGAAGCTGCGGCTCGATGTGGCCTCAGAATCACAAAAGGTCATTGCTTCTGGTGAGCTGATCGAACGAATCACCACGAGTGATTCGGAGGACATCATGCCGCCAAGCAAGGATCACGAACCGCTCAAGGCCAGCGAGATCGCGAAATTAAAACAATGGGTAGCTGAGGGAGCTAAGTATCAGTCGCATTGGGCCTTTGTGCCGCCGAAGAAAAGCGGCGCGGCTTCGATTGATGAGATCGTTCGTGCGGCACTGGCAAAGCAGGGCTTGAAGCTTTCGCCGGAGGCGGATGAGGCGACACTGATTCGGCGGGTGTCGCTCGCACTCACAGGGCTGCCCTATTCGTCGAGTAAGTCGTATGAGCAAGTCGCGGATGACCTGCTGGCCTCGCCACACTTCGGGGAACGTCTCGCGCTCGATTGGCTGGATGCGGCACGCTACGCGGACACGCATGGCTACTACACAGATGCGGAACGTCAGGCCTGGCCATGGCGGGATTGGGTGATCAAGGCGTTCAATGATAACATGCCGTTTGATCAATTCACGATCGAGCAACTTGCCGGTGATTTGTTGCCGAATGCCACACTCGATCAAAAGATTGCCACCGCGTTTAACCGCAATCACACGGTCACGAATGAAACGGGTGTCATAGAGGAGGAATACCGGCTCGGCTATGTCAGCGACCGTGTGGAGACAACCACCGCGACATGGCTGGGACTGACCCTAGGCTGCGCGAAATGTCACGACCACAAATTCGATCCGCTCACTCAGCGTGACTACTACGCGCTCTTCGCCGCCTTCAATAACATCGACGAGAAAGGCATCATCAAAGACATTGCTAACCCGGCGATTCAACTACCAACGAAGGCGCAGGAGCGGCAATTGGCCGAACTTAGCAGCCATCTGAAACAGCTTGAGCTCGAGTTCACTTCAAAGAAGCCGTCGCTGAGCAAGGAGATCGAGATCTGGGAGAAAAATGCATTGGAGGCACTGCCTGCGGCGCCATCGAAAGGCAGCCTCGTGCACTTCGATTTCGATGCCGACAACGCTGATCATGGCTCGAAGCGAGTGAAGTCGAACACCACGGGCAAACTCGTCAGTGGACCCGGTGTAAAGGGGGCGGCCACGGTGCTCGATGCCACGCAATACATCGACTTTGCCGATCCTCAGCCGATGGAGCGCGATCAAGCATTCAGCTTGTCGGTGTGGATTAATCCGGGCGGCTCACCGCAAGGCTGCGTGGCCTCGAAGCAGGACTCAGATGCGACAGCGTGTGGGTTTGAGATCCTCTGGTATAAATCGCAACCACGCATCAATCTCGCGCATCGCTACGGCAACGACGGCATCGAGGTGGTGGCGAAGGACAAGTTCAGCGGCGGTCAGTGGCGGCACCTCGTGATCACTTATGATGGCTCGTCGAAAGCGGCTGGCCTCAAAGTGTATGTCGATGGCAAGCTGAGCGCAGTGGATGTGAGGCGAGATTCTTTGAGCGGCTCGATTGCTTCGAAGGAACCCTGGCGCATCGGTTGGAAAGGCACAGGCATCGGCTTTGAAGGCAGCATGGATGAGTTTCGCCTGTTTGATCGCGCCATCCGTGGCGATGAAGTGACTGCGCTGCATTGGCGTGAGTTTTTGGAAGGAACGCTGGCCATCGCTCACGACAAACGCATCCGCAGCACAAGTGACAAACTGGAGGCCTACTACATCCAGAAGCACGGCACGCCGGAGCTAGTAAAGCTTTCCCATCAGGTCATGGCGACACGCAGCGCTGAGGCCGAGGCAAAGAAGCAGATCCTCTCCATCGCCGTGATGCAGGAAATGGCGAAGCCACGCGACACGCACATCCTCACTCGCGGCCAATACGATCAACCCGGCGAGACAGTGAGCTTCGCGGTGCCAGCCTCGCTCGGCAAACTGCCCACGAGTGCGCCGCAGAATCGTCTCGGTCTCGCTCAGTGGCTCCTGAGTAAAGATAATCCACTTACGGCTCGCGTGGCGGTGAACCGACTCTGGGCGCAGTGCTTCGGCGACGGACTCGTGCGCACGCCGAACGACTTTGGTCTGCAAGGTGAAGTGCCGACGAATCCCGAGCTGCTCGACTTCCTCGCCGTGCTTCTCCGTGATGGCGATGCGACAACGAGGCCGTGGGACGTGAAGGCGCTGCTTAAACTCATCGTCATGAGCGACACCTTCCGCCAGTCCTCGAACTTCACTAAAGACCTGCTCGCCCGCGATCCTGACAACCGACTGCTCGCGCGTGGTCCGCGTTTTCGGTTGCCTGCTGAACTCATGCGTGATCAGGCACTCGCCGTCAGTGGTCTGCTCGTGCCGAAGATTGGCGGCCCCAGTGTGAAGCCGTATCAGCCGCCGGGCCTGTGGGAAGCCGTGAGCTACAATGGAGAGGCTGTCTATCAGCCTGGTAGCGGCGATGAACTGCATCGTCGTGGCCTCTACACCTTCTGGAAACGCCAGTCTCCGCCGCCGGACATGCTCACGCTCGACGGTCCGACGCGTGAAGTCTGCACGATTCGCCGCCCGCGCACGAACACACCGCTGCAAGCTCTGTTGCTACTCAATGACACTAACTACCAGGAAGCCGCGCAGGCATTAGGGAAGCGTGTGCTGGCCGAAAAAGCAGATCGCCTCGCCAAAGCCTTCCGAATTGCCACGGGACGAATTCCAAACCCCGTGGAGCTGGCAGAGCTGCAAACTTTTCTCGATCAGCAGCTCGCTCATACTTCTGAAATCAACGCCTGGAAGATGACTGCGAGTTTGCTGCTGAACCTGGATGAAGTTCAAACCCAGCACTGATGCCATGAATCTTTCCCACGACCTTCATTCGCTCACCACACGCCGTCAGTTCTTCGGACGCACGGCGACTGGTATCGGATCGCTTGCGCTGTCATCCATGTTGAATGGCAACACGCCGATGCACTTCGCACCGAAGGCAAAGCGCATCATTTACCTCTTCATGCAGGGCGGGCCGTCGCAGATGGATTTGTTTGATCCGAAGCCGGGGCTGGCGAAGCGGCATGGCGAGGACTTGCCTGACTCGATCCGCAAAGGTCAGCGCATTACCACGATGACCAGCGGGCAAAAGTCGCTGCCTGTCGCGCCATCGCCATTCAAGTTTGCGCAGCATGGGAAGAGCGGCGCGTGGATCAGCGAGTTGCTGCCGCACACGGCGAAGATCGCGGATGAGCTGTGCATCATCCGCTCACTGAACTCGGAGGCGATCAATCATGATCCGGCGATCACGTTTCTCCAAACGGGACATCAGCAGCCTGGCAGGCCGAGTTTTGGCAGTTGGTTGAGTTATGGACTCGGCACGGAGAACAAAGACTTGCCGTCGTTTGTCGTGCTCATCTCGCGCGGCAGTGCGGTTTCGCCTGCTGATCCGTTGTATGCGCGGCTGTGGGGTTCTGGCTTTCTGCCGTCGAATCATCAAGGCGTCAGCTTCCGCTCCAATGGTGATCCTGTGCTCTATTTGTCGAACCCTGATGGAGTCAGCAGCAAAGATCGCCGACGCATGTTGACCACGCTCGGCAATCTCAACGCCATGCAGCACGCGGCGACGCTCGATCCCGAGATCAACACACGGATCGCGCAGTATGAGATGGCGTATCGCATGCAAACGAGCGTGCCAGATTTGACCGACCTCAGCGGCGAGCCGGACGACACCTTCAAGCGCTACGGCGAAGACGCGCGTTGCCCCGGAACCTTCGCGGCGAACTGCTTGCTCGCCCGCCGACTCGCCGAGCGCGGCTGTCGTTTCATCCAGCTTTACCATCGCGGCTGGGATCAACACTACAACCTGCCGACGAACCTCGCCTTGCAATGCAAGGACGTGGACCAAGCCGGAGCCGCGCTGGTCGCTGATCTCAAGCAGCGCGGACTTCTGGATGACACGCTCGTCGTCTGGGGTGGCGAATTTGGTCGCACCACCTACAGCCAGGGTAAGCTCACGCAGACCAACTTTGGCCGAGATCATCACGGGCGTTGCTTTACGATGTGGATGGCTGGCGGTGGCGTGAAGCCGGGCATCACGCATGGCGAAACGGATGACTTCTGCTACAGCGTCACGCGCGATCCGGTGCATGTGCATGACATGAATGCCACCATCATGCGCCTCTTCGGTGTGGATCACCTGAAGCTGACGTATCGCTTTCAAGGGCGCGATTATCGGCTGACGGATCTCGCGGGTGAGGTGGTGAAAAACGTGATCGCTTGAGTGTGAAATCAGGGATAATGAAAAGGATGCGAGTTCTCCTAGCCCTCCTGAGCGCGATTGCGGTTTCCGCTTCTGCGCAAAGCACCACAAACGACATCGAATACGCGCGTGTGGGTGATCAGGTTCTAAATCTCGATCTGCATACGCCGAAGGTCGCCAATGCGCCGCCGCTCGTCTTTGTCCACGGCGGCGCTTGGCGCGGTGGATCGAAGTCGGACGTGCCCATTGCGAAGCTGCTGGATCATGGCTTCGCCATCGCCAGTGTGGACTACCGGCTCTCCACCGAGGCGCAGTTCCCGGCACAGATCCATGACATCAAGGCAGCCATTCGCTTCCTGCGCGCCAAGTCAAAATTGTTTCAAATCAATACGGCCAGCATCGGCATCGTTGGTTCGTCAGCGGGTGGGCATCTCGCTGCGCTGGTGGGCGTGACGAATGGACACGCGGAACTCGAAGGCACTATCGGTGAGCATCTGGATCAAAGCAGTGACGTGCAATGCATCGTCAGTCTCTTCGGCGCGTCGAATCTGCAAACGATCCTGTTACAGAGCACGGAGTTTGGTTTGAAGATGCGCGTGCCTGCGCTGCAACTGCTGCTTGGCGGTCAGCCGACCGAAAAGCCTGATCTCGCCAAGCTCGCCAGCCCAGTGGCGCATCTCGACAAAAATGATCCGCCACTGCTCTTGATTCACGGCGATGCCGATCAGCAGATGCCGCCAGCGCAGTCGCAGGAGTTCGCCAAGGCGTTTGAGTCATTGAAGCTGCCACTGGAGTTCATCATGCTGCCGGGCAGCAAGCATGGTGGCTCAGAGTTCTACGATGACGAGCGCACCGGCATCATTGCCAAGTTTCTCGACAAGGCGTTGCGTTGAGCCACACTCGACGGCTCATGTCCAAACCAATCATCGCCGTCACCATGGGCGACCCTGCCGGGGTCGGCCCTGAAATTTGTCTTCAGTTGTTCGCGAACGAGGCCGTATGCGAAGTCTGCACGCCCGTTGTGTTTGGGGATGCGCGGCTGCTCTCGCGTTGCGCGCGTCAGACGAACCTCCCAGCGCCAAAGCGTATCATCTCCGAGATCGAGTGGGCAGAGAAGTGCGGCAGCATCGATGAACCTAGCGTGCTCGATGTGTTTGGGTTTGATGCGGAAGGCTTTACGCCAGGAAGCGTCAGCGCAAAGACCGGCGCAGCGGGTTTCCGCTATGTTGAGAAGAGCATCGAAGCCGCTTTGGCAAAGCAAGTCTCAGCCGTGGCGACGGCACCGCTGAACAAGGAAGCGCTGCATGCCGCAGGCATTCGGTATCCTGGTCACACGGAGATGTTTACCGAGAAGATGCAGGCGGCGAGGTCATGCATGACCTTTTACTCGTCGGAGATGATTTGCAGTCTGGTGACCGTCCACATCGGCTATCAAGACGTGGTGCCAGCGCTGACCTCGGCGCGCATTCTGGATGTGATCGAACTCACCGCCGAGAGTGTGCAGCGCATTCGTGGTAAGAAGCCCAAGATCGCCGTGCTCGGCCTGAATCCTCATGCCGGTGAGCATGGTTTGTTCGGCAATCACGAGGAAGAAAAAATCATTATCCCTGCCATCGAAGCCGCGCGCGCCAAAGGCATCACCATCGAAGGCCCGCTGCCACCCGACACCGCCTTCATCCCAGCCAAGCGCCGCCAAGTCGATGCGTATATCTGCATGTATCACGATCAGGCTTTGATCCCGCTGAAGATGCTCGCTTTTGATTCAGCGGTGAACACCACGCTTGGCTTGCCAGTGCCGCGCACCAGCGTCGATCACGGCACCGCGTGTGACATCGCCTGGCAGGGCAAAGCGAATAGTAACAGTCTCGTCGAAGCTGTGTTGCTGGCGGCCAAGATGGCTTCTTAGAACGCCTTCACTTCCTGAGCATGGATGGCTTCACAGATCATGCGGAGTGATGCTTCAAGATTGCCGTCAGCGGTTTTGAAAGCATCTGCATCAATGGTGAGCGGCGCGCCGAGCACGACGAGCGGGGCTCCATATTGAGGGCACATGATCGCCTGCTCAAGACTCAGACCACCGACGGCTTGCACGGGAATTTTCACGGCATTTACCACCTCACGGAGTTGATCGAGCGGACTCGGCATGCGATGCCCGGCTGCGGCGATTCCACGGCGCTCGTCATAGCCGATGTGATGAATGACATAGTCGCAGCCGAGGTCTTCGAGAAATTTCGCGCCATCGATCATGCTTTCGCAGACCATGTTATCACCCATGACTTTGCAGCCGAAGTCGGCACCGGCTTTGACGACACACTTGATCGTCTCAGCGTGAGCACGGGCCATGACAACGACATGTGTGGCACCCGCCTTGGCCATCATCTCAGCTTCGAGATAGCCGCCGTCCATCGTCTTCAAATCGGCGACGATGGGTGTGTTCGGAAACGCTTTCCGCAAAGCACGGACGCCATGCAATCCTTCGGCAAGAATGAGCGGCGTACCAGCCTCCAGCCAGTCCACACCGGCACGCATGGCGAGCGCTGCGGTTTCGAGGGCTTCGTCGATGTTGGTGAGGTCGAGTGAGATCTGGACGATAGGTTTCATGGGCCAGAGACTACGCAATCACACCCCGCGTCGTCACGACAAAGATGATGCGAAATGCGACGCACGCGGATCATCACCTTAGCGCCCGCTTCAGTAGATTCGCCGTGATGCGCTGCACGCGGGCATCTGTGCCGTGCGGTCGTGAGTAATGACTCCACACCGGCATGTGACCCGGCGGTTTGCTCAAGCCTTGCGCCCACCAGATGGTAGAGGCGTTGAAGATGAAGTTGTTCTTCGGACCGTCGAAAATGACGGCCTGCCACTGCTGAGGATTGCGGCCACCTTGGAAAGCAGTGCCGCCTGCCACGATCTCCAGGCTGGGGATGTCTTTGGGAGGATCGCCGTGGTATTCCCAGCCGATCATGCCTGGAATGGAGTCGCCCTTCTTCATGCCGGTGCCTTCAAATATCCAATGCTCGGGTTTCGTGCAGATCCAGTCGCCGCCACCATTCACGGGGTCAATGTTGCGCACGCCCATGAGATAGCCTTCATCCGGGCCACGATGTGGGTAGGGGCCGTAGTCCTTCTCGCGATCCACGGCATACTTGTAGTCGCCACCATAGGGTCCACCGCGAAAGATGCGGCGATTCGGCTCGCCAGCGTCGTTGGGTGAAAACGGCGTGACCCAGCACACAGAATTGCCGGAGAGAAACAGCAGGTTCACGCCAGCATCTCGCATTTTCGCCACGCTGTCATGCTGGTGGATATCCCAATACTCGTCGTGGCCGATGCTGATGAAGGCCTTGCATTTCAAACCGTGATCCGGCGTGATCATGTCGGCGTTCGAGCAGTAGGTCACATCGTAACCTTCTTTCTCCAGCCAGTAGCCAGCGGGGAATTCAAAGCACAGCCACTCACCGCTGCCGACGGACTGCGGGTTCTCATAGATCTGTGCATACTTCGCATACGGACGATCAAAACTCACATCCGACGATGGCCCCTGATTGCCCTTCGGGTCGGTGTAGAGCGAGTAATCATCCGGCCACCTGTTGTAGGCCTGCCAGGTGTTGTCGCTGCACTGGAAGAGGATGTCCGCCTTGCGGTCATCAGTCACGATGAAAACGATGTAGCTCTGCCAATAGGGCTCGTCCGTACTCTTCGGCAGAGTCGTCAGCCGGCCCAAATACACCCCGCTCACCCAGTCCGCCGGAATCGTGATCGACGTGGACTTCTCCCACTTGCACTCACGCAACCGCTTCTCACCGATCCCCGGCACAGGTTGTTCTTTGCCATCAAACGGACCGAGTTCTGTCATCAACCGCGCGCCACGTCCGCCATAGTAACCCGTGCGGAAGATTTCGATCTTGAAGCGTGCCGTCGGTTTCGTGCTGACAAAGAAGTCCAGCACCTCGCCTGCCTTTACCGACTGCCGCGAACAATATCCCTCAATCACTGGAGAGCGAAAACCCTCTGCCTTATCCAGCTTCATGCGCGTGAGCTGCCAGTCACGCGATCCTTCGCGCGCATTCTCCGTCGTGATTAGATTCATGGGCAAATTACGCCGTCAAAACGATCAACCTCACGTCACCCGATGATTTCTTTGATCGGATGCTGGCTCTCAACGCCGGTCAGACGCGCGTCCAGGCCCGCAAACTTGTAGCTCAGGCGCTCGTGGTCGATGCCGCATTGATTCATGATCGTGGCGTTGATGTCGTTCAGGTGTGCAGGGTCTGTGGCGATGTTGTAACTGAAGTCATCGCTCTCGCCGTAGGTTGTGCCGCCCTTGATGCCGCCGCCAGCCATCCACATGCAGAAGTTTCGCGGATGGTGATCACGTCCGTAATTCGTCTGCGAGAGACCGCCCTGCGAATAGACCGTGCGGCCAAATTCACCGCCCCAGATCACGAGCGTGCTGTCGAGCAGGCCGCGCTGTTTGAGATCGGTCAAAAGCGCGCCGATTGGCTGATCGGTATCGCCGCATTGCAGGCGGATGTCAGCAGGCAGATTGCCGTGCTGGTCCCAGCCGCGATGCAGCACCTGCACCACTCGTGTGCCGCGTTCGATGAGGCGACGAGCCAAGATGGCGCTGGCGGCAAAGCTGCCCGGCTTGAGCACCTCCGGGCCATACATGTCGAGCGTGGCCTGGCTTTCCTGTTTCAGATCGACGAGTTCCGGCACGCTCGTCTGCATGCGGAAGGCCATCTCATACTGCGAGATGCGCGTCTGGATTTCGGGGTCGCCGAACTTCTCAAAGCTGTGCGCATTCATCTGCGAAAGTGTGTCGAGCATGGCACGACGGTTCGCGGGAGAGACACCATCAGGGTTCTGCATGTAGAGCACGGGATCACCCACAGCACGCAGCGCCACGCCGCTGAATTTACCCGGCAAAAATCCGCTATTCCACATGCGCGTGAACAGTGCTTGTGCCTGCGCCTTGGCACTCCATTTCGGCGTCAGCACGACAAAGGCGGGAAGATCATTGCTCTCGCTGCCGAGTCCGTAGCTGAGCCACGAACCGATGCTCGCAAAGCCCGGCACTTCGCGTCCGGTCATCACAAAGGTGCAGGCCGGGTCATGGTTGATCGCGTTCGTGTGCACCGTCTTGATCAAAGCGATGTCATCGACGTGCTTCGCCGTGTGTGGCAGCAGCTCGCTCACCCAGCGGCCGCATTTCCCATGCTGCGCAAACTTGAACAAACTCGGTGCCACCGGAAACCGCGCCTGCTTGCTCGTCATGCCCGTCAGCCGCTGCCCGCCTTGCACGCTCGGTGGCAAGTCTTTGTCATACCACTGCTGAAGCCCCGGTTTGTAGTCCCAGGTATCGAGCTGCGACGGCCCGCCGTTCATGTGCAGGTAAATCACCGCCTTCGCCTTCGAAGCAAAATGCGGCAGCCCCGGAATCGGCGGATGCACACGAGCATCTGGTGCTGCGAGTGCGTCCTTCCCCACCAAGTATGTTAAGCCGAGTCCGCCGAGACGCAGACCACTCTGCCCGAAAAATTGACGGCGAGTTTGGAGGAGATTGGATTCGAAGATCGGGTTCATGGCTCAGTTTCGGGTGACGGTTTCATCGAGGTTCAGCACCAAGTTCGCAATCATCGCCCACGCAGCGGTTTCAGGAGCAGGCGCGATGTTTTTTGGTGTCGATTCGCCAGCGCGTATGGCTTTCTCGGCAGCTTGGGGCTCGGCTTTATAGAGCGCGCGTTGTTTGGTCAAAGCTCCGCTGAGCATCATTGATTCCTTCGCGTCCGGCTTGCGGCTCAAGACGGTGCGGAAGAGCCAGTTGAGCTTTGTCGTGTCTTCTTTACCGCCTTCAAAAATTACACGTTCAGCTAGTGCTCGTGCGGCTTCGAAGTGCTGGACGTCGTTCATGAGTTGGAGGGCTTGCATCGGGGTGTTGCTGCGTTCGCGGCGGATGCAGCTTTGTTCGCGGTTAGGAGCGTCGAAGTTGCTCATGAAGGGCGGCGGTGCGGTGCGCTTGAGGAAGCTGTAAAGGCTGCGGCGATAGAGCGACGGGCCATGGTCTTGCAAATAGTAGCGCGTGTTGCTGTCGCCGTAGCCGACGGGTTCCCAGATGTTCGGCGGCTGGTAGGAGCGCACGCCACGACCACCCATGTCGAGATTGATGAGACCACTGACGAAGAGCGCGTTGTCGCGGATCTGCTCGGCATCGAGACGGGTGCGCGGGCCGCGTGCGAGCAGGCGGTTTTCTGGATCGAGACTGAGCAGGTTTGATTCGACTGGAGAGGCCTGTTTGAAGGCTTGCGTCATGACTAACTGCTTGATCAAGGCCTTCACATTCCAGCCGCTTTTTTGAAAACTGACCGCGAGATGGTCGAGCAGTTCGGGATGGCTCGGAGGCTCGCCTTGGGATCCGAAGTCGTGGCTCGTCTTCACCAAACCAATGCCGAAAACCTGCTGCCAGAATCGATTCACCGTCACGCGGGCCGTCATCGGGTTTTCGGGAGCTACGAGCCACTTGGCGAGATCGAGTCGCGTGGCTCGTGCCGCAGGGTCGGCTTTTTTAAGCGCTGGAAATACAGCGGGGACACCTGGCTCCACTTGGTCGCCAAGTTTGGTGTACTGTCCGCGCATGGCGATGAAGGTGTCACGCGGCGTTTCGAGATCACGGAAGATCATGGTGCCATGAATCGCATAGTCCGCCGCTTCGCGATTCACCTGGGCTTCTTCCCAAGCCAAACGTTTCTTCGCGATGTCGTCGGTGGCGGGATGCGCGACGCGGGCAAGGTAGAAGCGCAGCAGCGCCTCACGCTCTTCCTTGGCTTTGGCGGCAGCGGCTTCTGCGGTTTTGGCGTCCTCAGGCTTGGACTGCGGTGCCTTCGCTTGAGCGGGATCGGTCATCAGTGTTTTGAGAATGGGCGCGGGCACCTCAGGTGGCGTTTTCTTTCCACTACTCACCGCCTTCCACCACAGGCTGAATGAAGCGAGAAGATCGGCGGATGCTTTCACCTCACCGGTCATCGTGCATAGATCCCAGGCAACCCTGCCGCCGACCTGCTGTACGGATAGGCTGGCGACGCGCGAACCAACTTTTAGATCGAGAGATGTTGGGTCAAAGCTCAGCAGCGTCCACATGCCCGGCTTTGGCAAAGGACCGGCGTGTACCACCTTCGTCATCGCGCCGAAGCTGGTGCCATCCAGCGCATCTTCCTCACCCCAGAACACACGGCGACCGCTCATGACGATGCTAAGCACACGCGGCGTGCTCAGAGGGTCGGTGCGCGCCCAGATGCTGATGCGTGGCGCTTCCGGCAGGGTCAGCGGTGTGAGAGACATGGTGATCACGTCCTCCACAAACTGACCGCCCGCATGTTTCAACACGCGATGCCCCGACTGTGTGCCATACGCTGGATTTGACTCCCACACGCTCGGATTGCGTGAAGTGTTCTTGATCTCCGATCCCACAGGGAATGAATCATCAAAGATCACCTCAGTGAGCATCTGTGCACCTGGCGCAGGCTTCAATGTCGCTGGATCGGTGTAGCTCACTTTTGCCGTCGCTGCTTCCAATGACTGCAAGGCTTTCGCCTCAGCCTGAACCGCTGCCTCCAGCGTCTTTTGCTGCACGGAAGTTGGCAATTTCAAATATGGTTCTGTGCTCGCGATGTTCTTATCCATCGCCGGATCAGCGCCGCTGTAGAAGAAGGCGTAGAGCGAATAAAATTCCTTCGTCGTCAGCGGATCAAACTTGTGATCATGACACTGCGCGCAGCCGCCTGTGAGCGCCATGAAAGCCGAGGTCAGTGTCGATGCACGATCTACGGCATAAAGATGGCGATACTCCTCATCAATCGCGCCGCCCTCGCTCGTCGTCACATTGCAGCGCGAGAAACCGGTGGCCGTGATTTGATCTGGCGTGGCATTTGGCAGCAGATCACCCGCGATCTGCCATGTCGTAAATTGATCAAAAGGAAGGTTCGCATTGAAGGCCTTCACCACCCAATCGCGATAGGCCCACATGCTGCGCTCATTGTCGAGGTGCAGCCCGTGCGTGTCCGCATAGCGCGCCACGTCCAGCCAGTGCTTTGCCATCTCCTCACCAAAGCGTGGCGACTTCATGTAGCTGTCCACCATTGCCTCGTAGGACTGGCCTTTCAGGAAGGCATCCACCTCAGCCAGCGTCGGCGGCAAGCCAGTCATGGTGAAGGCCACTCGGCGGATCAGCGTTTCTTTATCCGCTTCATTCGAGAAGGCGAGGCGATCCTTTGTCTGGCGTTCGGCGAGGAAGGCGTCGATCTCCGACAGGGAGCGGCGGTTTTTAACCGCCGACGGCGCTTGGAAAGCGCCGCTCCTTGGGGGCTCAAAGGCCCAATGCCTCTGATACGACGCGCCCTGTTCGATCCAGAGTTTCAGCGTGTCCTTCTGCGCCTGAGTGAGCTTCTTGTGCGACTTCGTCGGCGGCATGAGGTCGTCTTCATCGGTCGTGATGATGCGCTGCCAGACTGCGCTCTTCGCCAGATCTCCAGGCTTAATCGGAATTACATCATCTTTAGATTTGTAGGCACCCTCAGCCGTATCCAGTCGCAGTTCCGCCTCACGCTTCTTCGAGTCAAAGCCATGACACGCAAAGCAGTTCTCTGAGAGGATAGGCCGGACATCGCGATTGAAGCTTAGTTTGTCAGCGGCAAAAGCCGAGCTGGCAGCAAGCAGGCAGAGAATCAGCGGAGCATAAGTCATGGTGGGAGAAAGGCGGTTCGGAAGCTTACGCGAGAGCTTCACAAAACATTCCCCACATCGCTTGGTGTTTCCGGACAAATAATTGGCTTATCTTGCTCTGTAACAAAGCAGCCTCAGCCATTCACGAGGCGATAAATCAAAGCGTCTGGATGAAACGATCCGCCTCAGCGATGGAGCGATTCATCTGCTCCAGCAGACGCTGGATGTTGACCTGAATGTTGTCCGCAGTGCCGCGCAGTGAGCCGATAGCGGCTGCATTGAGGTTGTGCTTCAAATACAGCACCTGATCACGGAACTGCCGCAACACAGGGTCCATGCTGGACTCAGCCGTGTGCAGCGAGCGAGAGAGCTGCTCGAAGCGCGCTTTGGTATCTGCCAGCTTTCTGCGGCTTTCAGCAGCCAGCGTGGCGCTTTCATACTGGCGCGCTTCGATCTCCCATTCGCGAAACAGATCGCGTGCCACCTGGTCCACCTCACGTACTTGAGAGCGCACGGCATTGGCCTGCTGTTCGCAGTCGTCATACTCGGCTTTAAACTTGTCGTAGGCACTTTCCAGATTGCCTCCGTGGTAGCCTGTGAGCTTCTTGAGCTGCGTCATTGCATCCTGAAACTCCTCACCCGCCTCCTTCTGCTCACCACGCGCTTTTTTGACGGCACTGATCAGTAGATCACGCTTCTCGAAGCCGATCTTCTCCATCGCCGAGTAGTACACTGAATTGCAGGCAGTGAGGCTCAAAGAAATCGTGGCAGTGAAGAGAAGGCATTTGGTCATGGCAGGCAGTTTAAACAGGAAGGGATGAATCTGGTCAAGCCTACAAGACGATGGGAAAGTGAGATCACAGCTTTTGCAGGGGACGACTCGGCCCAGATCAGCCTCATGATGTATAAAGACTGCCACGATTGCTTTCGAGCGACGTAAGCCGAGTGTCGCTTATGAAATGGTCCTTTAAAATCGCCACGGTCGCCGGAACTGAAGTGCGCATTCACATCACGTTTTTTATCCTGCTGATCTTCGTCGCCATGCAGGGAATGGCTGGCGGCCATGGCTTGAATGGGGCGCTCGATGCGCTGATGTTTGTGTCTGCGGCCTTCGTGTGCGTGCTGTTGCATGAGTTTGGCCATGTCTTCGCCGCCAGCGGATACGGCATTCGTACGCCGGACATCACACTGCTGCCTATCGGCGGCGTAGCACGACTGGAGCGGATGCCGACCAAGCCATCACAGGAGTTCGTCGTCGCCATCTGTGGACCTCTGGTGAATGTGGCCATCGCTGCCGCGATCTATCTATTTGTGGGCATCGGCTTGGTGGCGAATGCTGACTTCCACTTTGAGCAAAGCGGACGCTTTTGGGAAAAGCTCATGGCTTGGAATTTGATGATGGTCGCCTTCAACATGATCCCCGCTTTCCCTATGGATGGGGGACGTGTGCTGCGCGCCTTTTTGGCCATGCTGATGGACTATGGCCGCGCCACGCGACTGGCGGCCACGGTGGGGCAGGGCATCGCGCTGGCGGCGGCACTTTGGATGCTGATGTCTGGCAATGTCAGCCCGGTGCTGCTGCTGATCGCCTTCTTCATCTTCATGGCTGCGGGACAGGAAGCCGCCAGCGTCACTCAGCGTGAAGCCACGAGCGGCCTGCGTGTGAAGGATGCCATGCTCACTGACTTTCGAGTGCTGCCGCCAGACGCCACGCTGCGTGATGCCGTGGATCTGCTGCTCTCCGGCAGTCAGCAAGACTTTCCCATGATGAATGAAGGCGGTGATCTCCTCGGCATGCTCACTCGTCAGCGCCTCATCAGTGGCCTTTCCGAGCATGGAGCCAGTTTTCCTGCCAAGACCATCATCGAGCCGTGCAAGCAGAGTGTGACCGCTCTCATGGTGCTCAGTGAAGCCCTAGAGCAACTCAGTGCCTCAGCCTGTCCCGCATTGCCCGTGATCGACGCGCTGAGCGGACGTCTCGTGGGTCTGCTTACCGCCGAAAATGTGGGCGAACTCATGATGGTCAAAGCCGCGCTGAAGCGTGCGTAGCCCCGTTGGCGCAACACCGTAGCACTGCCCGCGGACGCGTGCGGCCACGAGCATGAATGCCTTTCATCCACAATTTTGTGGCCTCCGAATCGTGGCATCTGGTATTCAGCACACTGCCAACCCAACCCACCATGACTTGCCTCCCACATCTCTTCCAAGCGCGACGTGCAAAGCTAGGCCTACTCGGACTCCTCACGAGTCTGAGCATGACCCTGCCCGCCGCTGCGGCTGACGCCACGATCAACTCTGGCGACACCGCCTGGCTGCTCACCTCCACCGTGCTCGTGCTCTTCATGATGATCCCCGGACTGGCCTTGTTTTATGCCGGCCTTGTCCGTGCGCGGAACGTGCTTTCCATCTTCATGCAATGCTTTGTGCTCACCGCCGCGCTGAGTCTGCTGTGGCTCATCTGTGGCTACT
>JBEBGU010000470.1:0-4296 GCA_040081325.1 Prosthecobacter sp. | reverse complement strand
TAATTAATGCTGTTTATTTTCAACCTCAGTTTTCAGAATATTTAAATAAGCCAAAGTATTCTCTTCTTCGTTTTAGAGTCTTCGACGGCTCGTCTGCGGGCAGATTGCATGGCCCTTTTCGGGTCTGCCTATCTCAGGAGATGGAAAGGCCGAACCTAAATCCAGAGATGAAAAGCCATGTCATCCTCTGAATACACGGAAGGATATGGAACGGACACTCAAACCGGAAGTCGCCTTCTAGATGACACAGCTACACAGCCTAGCCTCTTCATTTTCCGTGTGTTTCGTGGATGACGTGGTCAGCCATCCCCGGCTTAGGCTAAACTAACCTTCAACTGGCCCTGGTCGCTTGTTTTTGCCAAAGCGGATGTCTTCCGCCTTCTCGATGAAGATGGTGTCCTCACAGATGTTCTTGGCATGATCTCCGACGCGCTCAAGAAAGCGGGCCACAAAAATGAGATGCAGGTAACCTTCGAGCGGTGCCTGACGCTCTTCCATAACGGTGAGAAGGGAGCTGTCGAAAGCCTTCTCGGCGGCATCTAGCACCTTGTCAGCCAAACGTGATTGTGCGGCAGCTTCAGGATCGGCATCCGTAAACGCCTGGATGCTGCTCTCGAGATTACGGGCGCAGAGATGATAGACCGGCTCAATAAGTTTCAGCTCGGCGATCTCAGGCAGATTGTTGATGTTGCGTGCTCGCTTGGCGATGCCGCAAGCTTGGTCGGAGATACGTTCGAGATTGTTGGCGATGCGGATGGTGCCCATCACCTGCCGGAGATCGTGAGCGGTGGGCTGAAATTTCAGGAGAATCTGCATTCCAAGCTGATCGATGTTTTTCTCCAGATCGTTCACATCCTGATCCGCAGCGATGGCCGCATTGCAGAGATCCGTGTCGCGTTCCATGAGCCCACGCATGGCACTGGCGAGATTTTTCCGCGCCATGCTGGCCATGGTCAGCACCTGTTCACGGAGGCTGGTGAGGGCGGCGTTAAAGGAAGTCAAAATGTGGTCATGCATATCTGGGACAGGCTTTCCCTAGGCTACATGGGCAACGTGACATTTTCGACACTTAATTTCACCTCGTTTGTCACACTCACACTTTTGATCGATCCCTTGGGCTGACGGTTCGTTCGCTGGCAGAAGTCGTCATAAGAGATGACTTCAAAGTCGCCGTTGTCATGCTCCAAGATGGCGGTCATGGACTCGACCCAGTCCCCAGAGTTCAGGTAGTGGGTCTCACCGACCATCTTATTGGCAGGGCTATGGATGTGCCCGCAGATGATGCCCTTACAATTCCTGGCTCGTGCCAATTCCTGAAGTTGCTCCTCATATTTGCCGACGAAGCTCACGGCAGATTTCACTTTGAGCTTCACCCAGCGGCTGAGTGAGAAGTTTTCTTTCCCACGGGCGAGACGATACCAATTGTAGATCCTGTTCACGCGCAAAAGGATGTTGTAGCCAACACCGCCGAGCTTGGCGATCCACGGGTGATTCGTCGTGACATGATCAAACCCGTCGCCATGCACGACGAGGTAGTCGCCTCGTTTAGTGTGGTGGATGTATTCGTTGGTGATGAGAAAATTATCGAGCTGGATGGGAATGAACCGGTCGAGAATGTCATCGTGATTACCGCGTAAATAGAGGATCTCGGTGCTCTCCTTCTCCATCTTCTTCAGCACGGTGCGCAGAAAATGGGTGTGTGACTTGTTCCAGCCGCCTGAGCTTTTTAAATACCATGCGTCGATGATGTCGCCGTTCATGATCAGTCGGTCACATTGGACGTGACGAATAAAGTGGGAGACCTGTGCCGCTTTGCAGTCCGGCATACCAAGATGAACATCAGAAATAAAGACCGTGCGCGCGCGCAGCTTTGATTTCACGCGGGAAGGATCAGCCGGGGCATCTGGGGTGTCGTCGATTTCTTCACTCATGAATGGGAGATGGTAGGCTTATTAGTCTGGACCGCGAGAAGTTCACCTTCAAACTGCTCGATGACGCGCCGCCAGCCAAACTCGCCAACTGAATCGCGAGCAGCAGCACGCATGGCGGAATCAGACCAGGTCGCGGCGGACTGACGCACAGCGCCGAGAAATGCGGCTTCATCATCAAAGGCTGCCAGCCAGCCATTTTCACCGGAACGGATGACCTGACGCGGTGCCGCGTAATCATAGGCGACGGGAAGCAAGCCGCTGGACATGGCCTCCAGCACCACATTGCCAAAGGTCTCGCTGATGCTGGGAAAAACAAACACGTCCGCACTGGCATAGCACTCAGCGAGATCGGTGCCGGTCTTTGACCCGACATACAGACACTCGGGATGCTCAGTTTGGAGGGCCTTGAGACGCGGACCGTCACCCACGACGACACAGGCTGCCTTCGGATGCATTTCTCTAAATGCCGCGAAACCTTGCATCAGCAGCGACAAGTTTTTTTCGGCAGCGACTCGCCCCACATAAACAGCGACAGGCGTCGATTCATCAACTACCCACTCGGCGCGCAGGGCGGCACTACGCCGAGCTGGATTGAAAAGCTCCGTGTCCACGCCGCGTCCGAGAACGCCGACATTCTGAATGCCCCACCTTTCGAGCATCGCCGCCGTATCGGCACTCGGAGTCAGTGTGCGTGCCGTTTGGTTATGGATGCTGCGGAGAAACCCCTGAGCCACAGCCTCTAACCCGGGCAGATGATAGTCTTCGAGGTAGGATTGAAAATTCGTGTGAAAGCCAGAGACCACCGGGATGTCCATCTTCGATGCCGCGCGAATACTGGCGATTCCAAGCGGTGTTTCAGTGGCCACGTAGAGAACGTCTGGCTTGAATCGCTCATAGAGACCCTGCATCTGCCAAGTCGTCGAGATACCCATCCGCAGCCCCGGATAGCCAGGCAGTGGCAGTGCCATCATGACGTGTCTTTTTAGCGACTCCTCCCCCTGCCCTGCGGCCAGTGTAGTCACGATCTCCACCTCATGCCCGCGTGCCGCCAGACCACCCGCGAGGGTGAAAAGCGTGCGTGACACTCCATTGATGTCTGGTGGGTAAGTGTCGGTGATGAGCAGCAATCTCATGGGTGCAGAACTAGTGGAACTTCAGCCTTACAGAAAGCAGATTTTATGGCTAACAAAACGTGCCTGCGTGACGAATGCGTCACTGGAGAAAAGCCTGTCATTTAAACACCACATCCACACCCATGGCGCTCTTGGAGGCAAAGCCTGGAATCCAGTGCGGCTTCCGCGCTGCGATCAGCCGATAAATCAGTGACAGTCCACTCAGCACGATGAGCCGATCCACCACGCGGTAGCCACGCTGACGCCGCATGAGAAATTGAATGGCCCAGGCAAGGTGCTTGGGGTTGAGCAGCAGCGGCTTGAAATCCGTCTTGATGCGATAGCGAGCACGCAGGCCGCGCTTGGCATACTTCAATTTGTAGGCCGCCTTGGCTTCGACGATGCGGCCCTCGATGTCAGGCGCGTCTTCGGCAAAGTAGTATTCACGCGAGAGTGCCAGGAGGTGAAACGTGTCACGCATGTAATCAATGTCCGCCACGGACACACCGGCCCGCTCAGCCAGCGGCATCATGCGATCCAGATTGTCCATGCAGCGCTGGGCACTGCGCAGCGCGCCATCGGCATCTCGTACAAAGTAGCGCAGCAGTCGCCTGAGACTATGACTGATGAAGATGTTTCCCCAATAGACCTGCAACATCGGCGGGATACGCACTCGCCGAAAAAAGAGCTTCTGCCGAGCATACTCCTCAATATAAAGCAGCTCGCGGATGCACTCGTCAGATAGGCGCAGGAGCTCTAGCAAAGCATCTGCATCACCCAGATGTCGCTCTTTGACAAAGTCCCGCACGGCATCTTCAACAAGCGAGCCGTGCCTCATGACACGGATGGTGACAAAGGTATTGAGATCAGTCCATAGCGCCTCGGGATCAAGGAAAGCTAAACGACGAAAAGGCACCCAACCGCCCGTCTGAGCCCAAACCATGCAGCCGATGACGTTTTCCGCCTGACGGAGCTCACGCGCATACTGCTCGTAGAGCCAACCCGTGAAGCTGGGGTACTCCCCACAGCCCTCATACTCACGCCGCGTTTGTAGCTCGACGATCTTGGCCAGGGGCGTGCGGAAGAAGTTTCGATTCAGCGGCAGGTAGCGGAAAAAATCTGTCTCGCCATACTTCATCGACGCGACTAAGGCCGGACTCGTGAGTCCTGCAAACACCCGCGTGAAGGTGTCCCGGTGCCACATCAGATCTCCGATCGCATAATCCCCTACGGTCCAGGTGCGGAAGATCAAC
>JBEBGU010001015.1:0-1072 GCA_040081325.1 Prosthecobacter sp. | reverse complement strand
AAGTAACAGGGGCCAAGCAAGCACGCCAGAGATTTCTTTGGCTTCTGATAAAGCCTGCGATTGAATGGAGTCGCTGCATGGGCTGTCATAAGCTGCTCACCGATCCATTATGAAACGCCGACTTTTTCTCGCCTCTCTCACTGCTGCCATAACCCCTATTCGAGCTGAGGACCCGACGCCGACGGCCGAGTATGTGCTGAGTTTGGTGCGTCGCAGTTATGCTTTGCAGGATCACAAGATGACCGGGCGGCTGCGCGATGATGCAACGGGTCGTGAGGAACCGCTGGAACTGACACTGAGCAGCACGGTGATGCGGTTTCTTTTCAAGAATTCGCCACCTGAAATCGTGCATCTGGATCTCACCACTTCACCCGCCACACTTTGGCAGGTGAAGTCTGGCGGCAGTAGCCAGGTGCCTCTCAAAAATGCGGCGGACCCTGTTCGCGGCATGGATTTCAATTATGAGGATCTGTCGCTCCGCTTCATCTATTGGAAGAATGTGAAGATGCTGGATGCGGATGCTCGTATCACCGCTGCGCGGATCAAATGTTGGTTAATCCGAGTGACTGCGCCGGATCAAAACGGGCCTTATTACACCGTTGATCTTTGGGTTCACAAAGACAGCGGTGGTGTAGCCAAAATGGAGGCCTATGACAAGCGCAGCAAGATGGTGAAGCGCTTTGAGGTCCGCAAAATGCAAAAGGTGGATGGTGCGACCGTGCTCAAAGAGATGATGATTGAATCGCTCAACCAACTCAGTGGCGACGTCAAAGGGCGCACCTATATGACGATGGATGCTCCGGTAAAGCAGTAGCCAACGGCTGATTAGCGGCATACAGCATTCCAGAAATTGAAGAGCACATTCGCTTTGGTCATTGAACGCATGGAGCGGCTTTCTGCGATGAAATCGGCGACTCTTTCCGCAGTGCCATGATCCGCGATTGCTGTGCCGAAGGCTGACATCGCATCCCATCCGAGTTCGATTCCAACATTTTCGACAGGGAAGGCCGACATGGCCTGCCATCCCAAGGATTTCTCATTGGTGATATTGAATGAGGTGGAGGTATTCATG
>JBEBGU010000469.1:0-4305 GCA_040081325.1 Prosthecobacter sp. | reverse complement strand
GCAGCCAACTACTGACCGGAGAGCCGGATGCGGGAAAGCCGCCAGTCCGGTTCGGAGGGAGGGGCGGCGCAACCCAATGCGCCGTTCCTACCCCTATCTCTCCCCACCCTTTCCACTAGCTGAACAACAAACCCAAAACACAACGACCACGAAACAACCCATGAAACTCAAACACCTCAACGTGATCGCCTCGGCGGCGCTGCTTCTCATGAGCGGCACGGCCTCGGCTCACATCAGTTATTCCGGGCGTGACTTTGGCACGATCGTGCCAAACGCCGCTCCCGTGACCATCTCGAATCAGACCACGACCGGCAATTATGGCTGGGCCGACGCGACCGACGCAGACAATGGCGACAGCCACAAAGTGCGCTATTACCGCTTCAATCTCGCCGCTCCGGCTTACGTCACCGTCAGCTTCAGCGGCTCCACGAATGGCGGCACGCGAAATGGCACCATCAAGCCTGGCTTCTCGATCTTCCAGGGGCTCGCGCACGTCGCTCCGCTTACTACGGCTCCTGGCAGCCCTGACTACGACACCTCCGCCATCTCCATGGCCTACCGTGCGTCGCTCGGCTACACCGTGGAAGGCTGCTACAGTGCGCTGAAGAACTGGCGCATCGGCGGTGACAATCAGACCGGCCCGACCTTCGACTTCGATGCCGCCGACGGCCTCAGCACCTTTGTTTACAAAGGCTATGCGGCAGATGGCGACTCCAGCCTCTTTGGCACCATCCCCGGCGTCACTGGTGATGGCAATGCCGATGGCACGGTCACGAAGTCGTTTTTCCTGCCAGCAGGTGATTATACCATCACCGTCGGTGGCGTGAACTACGGCGGCCAACTCCCGACGCCTGACGCGACCGTTTATGGTCTCGTCGGCACCATCTCGGCTTCCGCCTTCACCTATGTGGCTGGCGATCCAGTCGCAGGTGGCATCGGCTACCAGCATCAGGTCACGCTTGGGAAAAACAGCTCTGGCAGCTTCAGCAGCCACGTCGGAGCCTGGAGCTGGGAAGATAACGACCTCTTCGGTGGCACAGGCCAGGGCACAGATCCCGTCGGCTGGACGCACACCTCAAACTGGGCTGCCGTCAGCGTGCAAAGCGACACCGTCCTGACCATCACCATGGAGCGTGATGCCAGCGTGCCTTGGGGTGCTGCCCCAGTGGAGCTGAACGGCCTCGCCGACACTGCCTCCATGTTCCCCAGCTTCACTCTTTTCCGTGGCTTGGACAACGACGGCGACGACTTCCACACTTACAACAATCGAGGCAATGTCGATTGGGCTGAGGACATCCAGTATGTGGATCACCTCGACAACTCCACCGCCACCAGCGTTACCCGCACCTACTTCCTCCGCGCAGGTGACTACACGCTCGCCCTCGGCAGCAATGCTCCTGCGACAAACACGAATCGCCAGGGCTACAAGATCAGCTTCAGCACCAGCGGCTCTGGCAAAGCTGACCCAGTTCTGCCAGCAGGTGGCATTGGTTATGCCTTCACCGTCGTCGCTGGCGCGGATGAAACCGGCAGCTTTAAGAGCCACGTCGGTGCCTGGAGTTGGGAAGATAATTCACTCTTCGGCGGTCAAGGTCAGAGCCCCCAGCCTGTCGGCTGGACGCACACGAGCAACTGGGCGGCGGTGAAGCTCACTCAGGAAGTCTTCTTCTCCCTCACGCTGGAGCGTGATGCCACCGTACCATGGCCAAGTGTCCAAGATCCAAATCGCCTCGCTGACACCACCAGCATGTTCCCCAGCCTCACGCTTTATCGCGGTTGGGACAATGACGGCGGCGACTTCCACACTTACAACAACCGTGGCAACGTGGCCTGGGCGGAGGACATCCGCTATGTTGATCATGTGGACAATTCCACAGCGGAAACCATCACGCGCACTTGGCGTCTGCCAGCCGGTGATTACTCCCTCGCGCTCGGCAGCAATGCGGGCACGAACAACGCTAATCGCCAAGGCTACAAAGCCACTTACAGCACTCGTGCAGCTTCCAACATCCTGGCAGCAGATCCTGCTTCCGGTGGCATCGGCTACGCGCACGTCATCACTGTCGGTCGTGGCGATAGCGGCACCTTCTCGAACCATGTCGGAGCCTGGAGCTGGGAAGACAATGACCTCTTTGGCAATCCTGGCCAGAGCGCTGATCCTGTGGGCTGGACGCACACCAGCCGCTGGGCCGCCGTGCATGTAAAAGACCACATCACGCTGAACATCACCATGGCTCGGGATGCTGCGGTGCCTGACATTGCCAGCACCAGCGGTCTCGCTGATACCTCAAGCATGTACCCAAGCTTCACCCTCTGGCGTGGTTGGGACAATGACGTTGCCCCTCTCGCTTTCCGCACCCGTCAGGACATCGTGGATGCTTGGCAGCCCTATGGTGGCGTGCCTGCAGACCTCGGCGACCACCACACCTACAACAATCGCGGCAACGTCGATTGGGCGGAAGACCTCAGCTACATCGACCATTGCGATAACAGCACCGCTACCACCATCACCCGCAGCTACACGCTCGCTCCCGGCTACTACACCTTTGCCCTCGGCAGCAATGCCGCAGCGACAGACACCGATAGCCAGGGCTTCAGCTTTGCTTGGACCACAGGCGCACCTGCCTTTGTGAAACCCGTGATCACTCAGCAGCCGAAAGGTGCCGAGATCCTCGCCACAAAGAGCACCAGTCTCAGCGTGAAAGCCACCGGCCCGAGCCTGAGCTATCAGTGGTTCTTTAAAGGCCAGCCTTTGCCAAATACCAACGTCGCCACGCTGCCCATCACGAACGCCGATCTTGATGACGCTGGCGCTTACAGCGTGACCGTGCGTAACACCGCAGGCTGGGCCCATAGCAATCCCGTCGTGGTTGTCGTCATCGCAAAGCCCGTCGTGGCTCCGTTTGACATTCCGAACCTCATCGTCGGACAGCCTTACCAGCTCCAGCTCGTCGCTTCCAACAACCCCACCGCCTTTGCCGTGAAGGGCCTGCCGAAAGGTCTGGCCTTCAACCCGAAGACCGGCCTCATCAGCGGTCGCCCCACCGAGATCAAGACGAACTTCAGCATCGAAGTCATCGCCACGAACAAAGCAGGCCCGAGTGCCAAAGTAACGGACACCTTTGCCGTGACTGGCCTGCTCGCAGGCACGAATGGCAGCTTCAGCGGACCTCTCGGTCGCTCGGGTGGTCTCAATGATCTGCTGGGAGGCGCTGTGAAGCTGGATGTCTCCAGCCTCGGCACACTCAGCGGCACCATCACCCTCGGTAAAGCGACGCCTTACCGTGTCGCAGCTCCGCTGGATACCTCCGCAGCCTCACCGACCGCGCACTTCCACATCGAGCGCGCCGGCTTGCCCGAGCTGCATATCGAACTCACCCTCGATATCGCCGCGAAAACCATCTTTGGTGAAATCACCGATGAATCCGAAGTGCTGCCCTTCATCGCACGTCAGGCATTGGCTCCTGTGGGCACTTATCCCGGTGACTACACCTTTGCTCTGCCTCTCAGCGCATCGGATGTCGGTGATCAAACGATCCCGCAGGGTCACAGCATTGGCGCTTTCAAAATCGCCGCCGCAGGTGCCACCACGGGCGTCGTCGTCACAGCTGACAACAACAAGTTCACCTTCGGTGGTGCTCTGGAAATCGACGGCAAGCTCACGCTCTTCGGCCTGCTCTACAAAGGCGCAGGCTCCGTCGTCGGTCTGATCAGCATTGATTCGGCGACGAGCGACCTTGCTCTCTCCGAAGTCTCCTGGTTCAAGGACGTCGTCGCCAAAGACCTCGTCTATGGCGATGGCTTTGGCCCGCTGGAGCTGACCACGATTGGTCGCAAATACACCACGCCAGCGCTCACCGCCCTGGCGCTCGGTGCCACCGCCAGACCAGGAAATGCCCGCATCTCCTTCACTGAAGGCGGTGCGCCAAGTCCAGCCACACGGTTGAACTCAGACCAGGTCCAGATCGAGCTCACCAAAGTCACCGTGGCGAACCGCACCAACGTCAAACTCAGCATCGACAAAGGTAAGCCCGGGCTCTTCACCCCAGGCACGAGTGGCAGCTTCAAAGGCAGCTTTGAACTCACCGACATGGACACCAGTGTCACGCCCAACAAGAACCTCGTCCGCAAGTCCGAGTTCCAAGGCATGATCGTCGATAACGGCACCGAGCAGAAAGGCTACGGCTTCTTCCTCCTCTCGAAGATGCCCACCGCCTCTCCGAAGACCACGGTGGCCACCTCGCCAAGGCTCTCCGGCAGCGTGCTGCTTGAGAAAGTGAATCTTGAGTAACATGTAACCACGAC
>JBEBGU010000468.1:0-4308 GCA_040081325.1 Prosthecobacter sp. | reverse complement strand
CATCACGAGCACTTTGAAGAAACACGGCCTCACCGAGAAGACGCTCATCTTCTTCATCGGCGACAACGGCGCTCCGCTGAAGATCCACAAGGTCGATTCTCCACTCCAGGGTGATCCCGGCGGCTGGGACGGCAGCCTGAACACGCCGCTGAATGGCGAAAAAGGTATGCTCGCCGAAGGCGGCATGTCCACGCCCTTTCTCATCGCCTGGCCCGGCACGATCCCCGGCGGTCAGATTTATGAGCATCCCGTGAGTGCGCTCGACGTGGCCGCCACGGCGGTTGGAGTCCAGCCTTTAGGCGACTCTGAAAAATCGGCTAAAGCCTTGACCCCAACTGACCTCGACGGAGTCAATCTGCTGCCCTACCTCACCGGCGAAAACAAAGCCCCTCCGCACGACGCACTCTACTGGCGCTGGATGGCCCAGAGCGCCATTCGCGAAGGAAACTGGAAACTCCTGCGCGGCGGTGATCGCGAATACCTCTACGACCTCGCCACCGACCGCGAGGAGAAGCACAACCTCGCCGCGAAGCATCCGGAGATCGCCACACGACTGCGCACCAAGCTCAAAACTTGGGCCGATGGCCTCACTCCACCCGGCATGGCCCTTGGCCCCATGGCCGCGACCTGGAACGATTACTTCGATCATTACCTCGAAGGCAAAATCATCGCGAACACTCCTGGCAAAGCCGAGACAGGCATCCAAGGTTGGCAGGCACGCAACGGTACTCTCAGCGTCAAGGATGGCGCCTTGCTGCTCACTTCCGACAAAGGCAAGCAAGCGCCCTTTATTACGCACAGCCAACTCAAGCTCAAAGGCCCGCTCACGGCCTCACTCACGATCAAAACAAATACTCCCGGCGCTGGCAGCATCGCTTGGCGCATGGATGGCGATAATGACTTTCTCCCCGCCAATCGAGTCGCCTTCAAAGTCAGCGCTGAGAGCGATTGGCAAACACATGAAGTCCAACTCCCCACCAACGGCAAGGTCATCCACCTGCGCGTTCACTTGCCAAGCGGCAGCAATCAAATTCGACAGTTAAAACTCAAAGATGCGGCTGGCAAATCGGTGCTCTCATTGAAGCCGTGAAGGCTTTCTTCTCTCTCACAAAAGTTTGCCGACAGCACGGATGGCCGCTCGCAGTTGCTCGGGCGAGTGGGCTCCGAAACCGAGCTGGAGGCCGCTACTGAGTGAATGCCCGAGGCTTTGACGAGCTTGGAGCGCGTAGTCGGTGAGTGGTAGCATTTCATAGCCACGCGCGGCTGCTGCGGTGATGAGATTTTTCGCGCTGCTACCTCCGCCTAACCAACCAGTGGTTTGCAGACCGGTGTCCGTGGGAGTGACGATTAAACGCTCTCCCCAAACGCGCTGAGACTCGGTGATCATGACTTCATGCCGCTCCATGTATTTGATCCGCATCCGGCGCAGATGCCGCTCAAAGTGGCCCTCGGTGATAAAGTCTGTCAGCACCGCTTGCTCCACGCTTGCGGGGTAGCGATCCACCAGTGAGCGCACTCGACGAAAAGGCTCTACTAACGGCTCTGGCAGTACGAGAAAACCAAGACGGATGCCTGGATAGAGCACCTTGTTAAAACTTCCGCAGAAGAGCACGCGCTCGCCACCAGGCATCCCTTGCAAGGCCATCAACGGGCGACCGGCGAAGCGAAACTCGCTATCATAATCATCTTCAAAAACCCATGCCTCCTGACGCTGCGCCCAGTCCAGTAGCTCGGCCCGCCTTGGCAACGAGAGCGTGACGCCGAGCGGGAACTGATGCGCGGCGGAGACGACTGCCAGCCGTGCATCTGGAGCTTTGCGCAGACCTACATCCACTTTCATGCCCTGAGCATCCACCGGTAGCGGTACAAGCCGTGCGCCCATCGCCGCGAGCAGTCTGGCGGCTCCAGGATAGCCAGGATCTTCCACCCAAGCGGCATCGCCCGCGTTAAACAAAAGGTGTGAGCATAGAGAAAGTGCCATCTGCGTGCCAGAGACGATCATCACCTGCGCTTCGGTGCAGTGCAGACCGCGCGTCTCACGCAGATGTGCGGAGATGGCCTCACGCAACGGTAGGTAACCGAGAGGTTCATTCTCCGAAAGAAGCCCCGACGTGACCCGATGAAGCCTGCGCGTCACTAGGCGCGTCCACGCCGCTAGAGGAAAGTCCACCACCGAGGGCGCATTCGCTTGGAAAGCGCGTGGCTTTGCGTTTTCCATGGGAAATGGCGTGTCCTGCCATGCTGCCGCCAGACGTGAAAGGCGTGCTGGTTTCTTTGAGCGTACACGGCGCGGGTCTGGCTCTGACCGCACACCGACCGGCATTTGCCATGAAGATAAAATTCGTGTGCCATCGCCGACGATAGCACTGACGTAGCCCTCATCCGCCAATTGCTCATACACCGCCGTCACCGTCCCGCGTGAGATGCTAAGCTGCTCAGCGAGGCATCGACTGGAGGGCAACCGTGCCTCAGGCAGCAGCCGCCCCTCTAGGATCGCCGCACGCAGCACTCGATGCAGCCAATCTGATAAACCTGCGCCAGTAGGACGTGGTGGCAATGGCAAGGCAGGAAGAGGTGGCGACTTTGGCATAGAAAAATTGGTCTAAACAGTTTTTCAATAATGGCTCTACCGAATGGACCAATCCATTTCAAAATGAAAGCTGTCCAGCCTCCATACTCACCACCTTATGTCACCGAATCAAAAGCCCATCATCTCCATTATCTATCACTCCGGCAGCGGCCACACCGCTGAGATGGCCCACGCCGTCGCAAAGGGTGCTGCATCCGCTGGCGATGTCACAGTTCAGGAGCATCAAATTGCTGAAGCGGACTTTCATCAAGGTCGCTGGCTGAATGAGGCCACACTCACCGCACTGGATGAATCCGATGCCATCATCTTTGGTTCGCCTACTTACATGGGTGGCATTTCTGCTCAGATGAAGTCCTTCATGGATGCCACCAGCCCGCGCTACCTCCAGCGGAAGTGGGTCGATAAAATCGGTGCCGCCTTCACGGTCTCTGGCTTGGCAGGTGGGGATAAGCTGAATATGCTCATCTCCTGCGCCACCTTTGCCATGCAGCACGGCATGATCTGGACAGGCGTTGCCGAGTCCCCCGTGACTGGCGAGGGCTACAATCGCCTGGGCTTCTTCTTTGGCGCTGCTGGCGTCGCGCTCTTTGAGCCACCCTCAGAAATGCCCAACGCCGAAGACCGCCAAACCGGCGAAATGCTGGGCCGCCGCGTGGCCACACTGGCCATGCGACTTACTTCGCAGCCGCAGCCGCTGTGACAAAGGGCTTCAAGGCAGCCGAGAGCAGCTTGTAGCCCTCAGGATTGAAGTGCAGCATGTCTTCGACAAACAACTCGGGGCGCACCTTGCCGTCTTTATCGAGGCTGAGCGCACGGGTGTCGATGTAGGTGATGCCGGTCTGCTCCTTGGCCCATGATGCAATCAGGTCGTTGAGCTTGTTGCCTTCATCGACTTGCTTGAGGCGTTTGACCGTCGGGCTGAGACCGATGTAGTAGATCGGGATGTTTGGCAGACGCTCGCGCATGTTCGCGACGAAGATTTTGAAGTCGTTGAACACATCTTCCGCAGGCCAGCCCGCATTGATGTCGTTACCACCAGCGCGCAGAAAGATAGCCTTTGGCGCATACGGAAAGATCATGCGCTCGGCATAGAAAGTAGAGTCCTTGATCTGATTGCCACCAAAGCCACGGTTCAGCACTGGCACACCCGCAAAGTCCTCAGCCAGTGTCTTCCAGCGCACGATGGTTGAGGAGCCAATGAAGAGAATGCTCCCCTTTGCGGGCTGCGATTCCTTGTCGGCCGTTTCGAAGGCTGCGATGTTCTTCTCCCACTTCTTGTAGTCGTGTGTTGTGGGCTTCGATTTCGGCCAGACATCCGGAGCTTTGGCCTTTTTTGCCTCCGCATGGAGCGCGACAGGCAGCGTGAGGAAAACAACGGCAAAGAGACGTAAGATTGATGAGCGATTCATGGTAGGCGCACTGAACGTCCCGTCGCTGGCCGTATTTCAAAGAGCTTCGTGCGCTCCTGGGTGCCCTGATCTGCTGAATCCGACACAGTATTTGCTGACATCTCAATGCAAACGCAACGTTTCACGCACAACACCATGAAGATCTTCGCTGTCCTCCTTTCGCTATGGGTCATTCCGCATTCATCATTCGCGGCGCAGCCGAACGTCATCGTCATTCTCGCCGACGATCTCGGCTGGAGTGACACGTCGATTTATGGCACGACGACGTTTTACCAGACGCCGAATGTGGAACGGCTGGCGAAACGCGGG
>JBEBGU010000467.1:0-4310 GCA_040081325.1 Prosthecobacter sp. | reverse complement strand
ACGCGGCCTTTTTCCAGGAGGCTGCCAAGCGCACCTGGAAGAATGCCCGGATCACCGCCTTTGGCATGACCCGACGCGGCAAGATCAAGGTGGAAGACGACGCGCAGGTGCAGATGCTGCTGGATGCGCAGACGCCCGCCGTGACCATCGTCGGCAAGACCTGGCCGCTGCATGTGACAGAAGTTTTCCAGGTCAGCCTGGAGGAAAACCTGGCGATGATCGCGGACACGGTCGCTTATTTGAAGAAGCATGGCCGCGAGGTGCTCTATGATGCAGAGCACTTCTTTGACAGCTTCAAAGAAGATCCTGAGTACTCGCTGAAGACGGTCAAGGCCGCCTCGGATGCCGGGGCGGATCTCATCGTGCTCTGTGAAACGAATGGCGGCGCGCTGCCGGAGTTTGTGGAGGAAGTGACGCGCAAAGTCATCGCCCATCTCGGCAAGCCGGTGGGCATCCACACGCACAATGACGGTGGCGTGGGCGTGGCGAATGCGCTGGCGGCGGTGCGCGCCGGAGCCAATCAGGTGCAGGGCACAATCAATGGTTACGGTGAGCGCGTGGGGAACTGCAATCTCATCACCATCATGCCGACGCTTCAGCTCAAGATGGGCATCGACCTCGGGCTTGATCTGACTCGTCTGCGCGAGCTGGCTTACTTTGTGGATGAACTCGCCAACGTGCCGCACGACATCCGCTCGCCGTATGTCGGGCTGGCGGCGTTCACGCATAAAGGCGGGCTGCATGTGCATGCGGTGCAGAAGCTGGCGCGCACGTATGAGCACATCGATCCGGCACTGGTCGGCAATGAGCGCATCATCACCATCTCTGACATGAGCGGCCAGACGAACGTGCTGGTGAAAGCTGAGGCGATGGGGCTGCCTTTGACCAAAGGCTCGCCCGATGTGCAGAAGATCCTCACGGAAGTGAAGCGGCTGGAGAGCGAGGGCTATGAGTTTGAAGCGGCTGAGTCTTCCTTTGAGCTGCTGATCCGCCGTCAGCTCGGACATGAGACGAAGAATTTTGATCTGATCGAGTACCACACCACCCATCGTCATTGTGCAGGAAGCAGCAGCGAGACGACTGAGGCCACGGTGAAGATCGTGGTCAAAGGGGCCGCTGAATACACGGTGGATGAAGGCGACGGCCCGGTGAACGCGCTCGACAAAGCTTTGCGCAAAGCCCTGCTGCCACACTTCCCCCAGATCGCCCGCGTGCGGCTGGAGGACTACAAGGTGCGCATCATCGACAGCGGCAGCGGCACAGCGGCGAAGACCCGCGTGCTCGTCGTCAGCAGCGATGGCAATCGCACCTGGGGCACGGTGGGTGTCTCCACCAATGTCATCGACGCGAGCTGGCAGGCGCTGGTGGACAGTCTGGAGTACTTCCTGCTGAAGAACGTCTAGCAAGAGGATGGTTGAGTGATCCCTGAGTGGACTAGCTTCCGTCTCTCAACCATCCACTTTCAACTCTCAACACGCTCCCGCCATGTCCGCACCTCACTTACAGCCCGACTTTAAAACATTCTGTACTTTGGCAGAGAAAGGCAATCTCGTGCCCGTGGTGGCGGAGCTGGCGGCGGACTATGAGACGCCTCTGTCGGCCTTTCAAAAGATCCATGATGGCCGCTGCGCCTTTCTGCTGGAGTCGGCAGAATTGACGCAGCACTCCGGCCGCTACTCGCTGCTCGGCAGTTCACCGCGACTCATCTTTACTGCACGCGGTCATGAGATCGAAATCGAGGAGCGTGGCAAAGTGCGCCGCTACACCACGACGAGTGATCCGCTGGAAGAACTGCGCCTGATCATGCAGCCCTATCAGCCCGTGGAGTCGGCCCCGATTCCAGTGTTTCATGGCGGTGCTGTCGGCTACTTAGCATACGACATGGTGCGCTTCTTTGAGCCGACTTTATCCGCACCACCGAAGGATGAACTGGGTCTGCCTGACATGGTCTTCATGCTCACGGACACGGTGCTGATTTTTGATCATCGCACGCGCCGTCTATCCCTGGTGGCCAATGTCCACACCGACGAGCACGCCACGCTGGAAGCCGCCTACGACTGGGCGCGCGAAGAGATTCAAAAGCTGATCGATAAGCTTTCCCAACCTCTCGCGGTGAAGCCGATGCAGACCTTTGCGCCGGTGACGAACGAGCAATTGCCGCCACCAGTGAGCAACACCACACGCGCCGAGTATGAAGCGATGGTGCTGAAGATGAAGGAGTACATCAGCGCGGGCGACATCTTCCAGGGCGTGCCATCACAGCGCTTCGAGACCGAGTACACGGGCACCTCCATCGACCTCTTCCGCGCGCTACGGCATGTCAATCCGTCCCCCTACATGTTCTGCCTCGATCTGCCTTCAGGCTTCTCGCTGGTCGGCAGTTCACCTGAGGTTCATGTGAAATGCTTGGACGGTCGTATCGACATCCGCCCCATCGCTGGCACGCGCTGGAGGGGCAAATCGAAAGCTGAAGATGACGCGCTCGCAGATGAACTCCTGCACGATCCGAAAGAACGCGCCGAGCACATCATGCTCGTCGATTTAGCCCGCAATGACGTGGGCCGTGTGGCCGACTACGGTAGCGTGCGCGTCAGTGATCTCATGATCATTGAGCGCTACAGCCACGTCATGCACATCGTCAGCAACGTGGACGGTCATTTGCGCCCAGACAAAAACGCCTACGATGTCATGCGCGCCACCTTCCCTGCTGGCACCGTCAGTGGCAGCCCCAAAGTGCGCGCCATGGCGATCATCAATGAAGTAGAAAAAAGCAAGCGCTGCGCCTATGCCGGAGCCGTGGGTTACTTTGGCTTTGATGGCAATCTGGACTCATGCATCGCCCTGCGCACCTGCGTGGTCAAAGATGGCAAAGCCTATGTGCAAGCCGGTGCCGGAGTGGTGGCTGATTCCGACCCTGCTTCCGAGTACCAGGAGACCGTCAATAAAGCCACCGGGATGCTGCGCGCCATTGAGTGGGCGCGTCAGCTCGGCGCTTGAGACTCACTTTCTCAATCCTGACTTATTAGTTAGGAATTGCTGACAAAAACCTTGCGAGATTGGTGTTGCCCAGCAGCCAGATTTTTTTCATGATGCGAGCGCTTGGCCGACCTCAAATTGCCCGTCCACCTCACCTCATTATGAAAACGGAATCTTCACTCCGCGCGCTGCGCCTTCTCTCTGTCGCCACGTTTGTCAGCCTGCTCGGTAGCTGTGCTCTACCACCGCGGGAGGCCATGCGCATCGTTCAGCGCAACGGCCTGATCCCCTACCTTTCGGGAAGTTACGGCGGCTACTCAGGCAGTGGAGCCTATGCCTCAGCCGCACCCTTCCAGACAAACAACACCCCTTTTGTCAGACCACGCCCCGTGTCCCCCGTGCCGTATCGCTCCACCTATGAAACGAACCGCTACTCGCAGGCCGAATACAATCGCGTGCCCTACCGGCCAAAGACCGTGACTAGCCGCTCCAGCACCAGATCGAGCAACTCTCGCCGCAGCAGCGATGCAGCACGCCCCTCAGCCACACGCCACACGCCTGAGATCGCTGACACGCCTGAAAAAGCACCCGTAAAAACTCCCGCCAAGCCAGCCGACACAACTACCGCCGCGCCAAAAAAAGTAGCCACTGAAACACTGCCCTATGGCACCCCAGTCGCAGGTCGCCCAGGCATGGTCACCAGCCCCTTTGCGCAAAAGCAGCAACTCGTCGATGTCACCGGCATGGCTTCTGGCGACACAGTCAAAGACCCCTACAGCGGCAAGCTCTTCCGCGTGCCCCCGACCCAGCAAGCCGCCGCGCCGAAGACAACACCCGAAGCACCGCCTGCGGCTGAAAAGCCAGCCGCCGCGGCTCCATCAGCCCCCGCAGAGCCGAAGCCATAGGCACCTGATTGTAGATCGTGGCCTCAACGACAAGCTTGCCTCGATTTTCTGGACCTGTGAATCCTGTAGCAATCAGCCCTTAACATTTCGGTGCGTAAACCCTGCCTGCGTGCCGATTGAATGAAACGCGCGACTCGTAGCGTGCTATAGAGCCCGCCCCCGCATGTCGTTTCTCGCCCGTCACCCGATCCTCCGTCTCGTCGCCTCACCTCAGCATCTGTGGCGCACGATTTCACTCGGGTTAAAGAGCATCTGGCTCAATAAGCTGCGCTCCTTTCTCACCGCCCTCGGCGTCATCTTTGGCGTCGCCTCAGTCATTGCCATGCTCGCTATCGGTGAAGGCGCCAGCTACGAGGCGCAGGAGCAGATCCGCCGCTTGGGCAGCCAGAACATCATCCTGGAAAGCGTGAAGCCGCCGGATGGTCAGGG
>JBEBGU010000466.1:0-4313 GCA_040081325.1 Prosthecobacter sp. | reverse complement strand
AGTGAGCCGACGACGCCAAGCAGCGGCAGGCGCACAGCGGCGTCAGGCAGCTCGACGGGCTGGGCCAAACCTTCCTTCAAGAGCTGGTCGAGACCATCGCGGAAGCGTTTGAACTTGGCGGTGTTTTCATTGTGCAGGTACGCGAAGCACTCGGGCGCAAAGCGCGGCATCTCGTCAAATTTCACCTGAGGATCTTCGGCGAGAGTATCGCCAATGAGGAAGCCATAGTTGCCGACGAGACCGACGACGTCACCCGCCCAGGCTTCATTCACCGTTTCACGCTCCTGGGCGAAGAGGCGCTGCGAATTGCCTAACCGAAGGCGTGCTCCGGTGCGGGTGTTGATGGCGCTCATGTCACGCTGGAAGCAGCCGGAGACGACTCGGATGAAGGCTACATGATCTCGATGCCGGGGATTCATGTTCGCCTGGATCTTGAAGACGAAGCCGCTGAAACCGGGCGTGTCGGGAGAGATGATTTCATCTCCGCTCATGCGTGGCGCAGGCGGCGGGGCGAGTTCCAGGAAGCGGTCGAGCATCATCTGCACGCCGAAGTTGTTCATGGCGCTGCCGTAGAAGACGGGAGAGAGCTGGCCCTTGCTGATCTGCTCCATCGAGAAGGGAGAGCCGCCGCCTTCCAGCAATTCCAGCTCATCGCAGACACGGGCATAAACCAGCGGCGGCAGGGCGGCACGCACGCTTTCATCTTCGATCCCCTTCACGTTCACCGGGGCGCGAAATTTACCACCGACGGTGCGCTCGAAGAGATGCACTTGGTTAGACTCACGATCAAAGACACCTTTGAAATCCACGCCATCTCCCAGCGGCCAGTTGATGGGATAAGCGGCGATGCCGAGCACTCGCTCCAGTTCATCGAGCAGTTCCATCGGTGGGCGCGCAGGGCGGTCCAGCTTGTTCATGAAAGTGAAGATAGGCACGCCACGACGACGGCAGACTTCAAAGAGTTTTAATGTTTGAGCCTCGATCCCCTTCCCTGCATCGATCACCATGACGGCAGCATCCACAGCGGTAAGCACGCGGTAAGTGTCCTCGGAGAAATCTTTGTGACCGGGTGTGTCGAGCAGGTTCACGACACAGTCCTTGTACTCAAATTGAAGCACGGTGGACGACACCGAAATGCCACGCTGCTTTTCCAGCTCCATCCAGTCAGAGGTCGTGGCGCGCTGGTTCTTGCGAGCAGTCACGCTACCAGCGAGCTGCACCGCTCCGCCATAAAGGAGCAGCTTCTCCGTGAGCGTGGTCTTGCCTGCATCTGGGTGGGAGATGATGGCAAAGGTGCGACGGCGGGCGACTTCAGAGGCAGCAGACATGGTTAGGAAAAGAGGGCGCGCTCCATCGCCCCCAATGCCACGTTTCTCAAGGCCGATTCCAGGCCACGAGACACCTGGGAATTCCGTTTGCCATCATCAGGGAAGCGCTCCACACTCCGCGCTCTTTTTGCCGGCTCCAACTGTCGGCACATTTCAACTGAGTCCCACGATATAACCTCACGAGCCATGCCTGCGAAAAAGAAACCAGCGCCCAAAGCTCCGGCTAAAGCCGCGAAAAAAGCCCCAGCCAAGCCCGCTCCCAAGAAGCCAGCAAAGCCCGTCAAGCCAGCTCCTAAAAAGCCAGCGAAGCCAGCCAAGCCTGCTCCCAAAAAGCCCGTGAAGTCTGCCAAGCCCGCGCCCAAACCGAAGGCAAAAACTCCTGTGGGAAATAAAGTGGTCAAATCTGCCGCCAAGAAATCCCCCCCTGTGAAGAAAGCTCCCGTTAAAGCAGCCCCTCCCGCCAAGAAGCCTGCCCTCAAGAAGGCTCCGGCCAAACCTGCTCCAGCAGCTAAAAAAGCTCAGGCCAAGCCAGCCCCAGCGGCTAAGAAATCTGTGGCCAAGGCTCCAGTGCCCGCCAAGAAGCCAGCAGCCAAAGCCGTTGCTCCAGTCAAGAAACCTGCCGCCAAAACTCCTGCACCAGCGCCTAAAGCGGCTGTCAAAGTTGCTCCTGCACCTGCGCCGAAAGTGGTCGCCAAAGCAGAGCCTGCCAAAAAGCCCTCCCCAGCGCCAATTCCAGAAAAGCCAGCGACCAAGGCTAACAATGGCCCCCTGGTCAAGATCACCAATGCCAAGCGCACCGCCAGCCTCGTGGATGACGGCATCACGATGGAAGCCGGTCCGAAGAAGCCCGTGCTCCCAGCCGCCTTTCTCAAAAAGCAGCGCATCCGCCTGATCGAACTGCGTGACCTTTACATGAACGCCGCTGAAGGCGTGGCCAATGAGAGCCTACGCAACAATGATGGCAATGAGTCCGCCTTCGGAATGCATCAAGCCGATGCTGGCAGCGATGCCTATGACCGCGACTTTGCCCTCAGCCTCCTGGCTAAAGAGCAGGACGCTATTTATGAAATCAACGAGGCGCTCAAGCGCATCGACTCAGGCACCTACGGTATCTGCGAGATGTCAGCCGATGTGATTTCTGAAGAGCGTCTGGAAGCCCTGCCCTTCACGCGCTTCACCGTCATCTGTCAGGGACGCCTTGAAAGCGAGCAGCGCAGTGGCCGCTGGAACCGCCCTGTGCGCTCCCTCTTTGGGCTGGATGAAACCGCTGAAGATGCTGACGACGATAAGGATGAAGAAGAGACAACCACACAGACTAGCGGCAACGCCAATGAGTCGCTTGACTTCAGTAAAGAGTAACCTAGCATCGCGATCCCAATTTTATGGCACGAGAAATTATCACCTTGGAATGCACAGAGGCTAGAGCCGAAGGCAAATCCCCATCACGCTACGTCAGCACACGCAACAAAAAGAGTCCGAATACTCCCGGACGCCTTGAGAAAGTGAAATTCAATCACTACCTCAAGCGCCGCACTCTGCACCGCGAGATTCGCTAATCTGCCGCTCCCCATCTCATGCAACCGAAGACTACCGAACGCCTCATCTCCCTGCGCAAGAACAACCGCAGGATGCCCCGCCGCCGCATGGACATCCCTGTGGACAAGCTGATTTACAGCAACCCAGAGTTGCTCCAGCGCTTCCTCAGCGAGACTGGCAAGCTCATCCCACGTCGTGTCACAGGCCTTCCAGCTTGGCTCCACCGCAAGGTGACCCGCGAAGTGAAGCGTGCCCGCTCCGTCAATCTGCTGCCATAAACTGGTAGCGGTGGTGTCGTGAAATTCACCCCTTCCCACTGTTGCCACTTTGCAGCAGTGGGAATTTTTGTTTATCCATGCCAACTCTCAAAGACACGCAAAACGAGCGTGATGAACGCCGTATCGCCATTGACCGCGTCGGCGTAAAGGACGTGCGCTTCCCGCTACGCATCCGCGACCGTGATCAGGCCACTCAGCACACCGTGGCCATCGTCAACATGGCCGTGGATCTGCCGCATCAGTACAAGGGCACTCACATGAGCCGCTTCATTGAAGTGCTGCACGCTCATGGTCGTGAACTCACCGTCGCCGGTATCGCCGCGATGCCCAAGGAACTGCTCACCCGCCTACACGCCAAGAAAGCGCATGTGGAAATGCGCTTCCCCTACTTCCGCGCCAAACGCGCACCCGTGAGCAAGGCCGAAGGACTCGTGGACTACGGCGTCATTTTTGAAGTGAATGCCGAGGAGGATAAGATCGATTACGTCGTCACCGTCGAGGTGCCCGTCACCACACTTTGCCCCTGTTCAAAAGCCATCAGCGAGCGCGGTGCTCACAATCAGCGCGGCCTCGTGACACTCTCAGTCCGCTTCCACCAGCCCATCTGGATCGAGGATCTCATCGAACTCGTCGAGGCCAGCGCCAGCAGCGAGCTTTACAGCCTGCTCAAGCGTCCCGATGAAAAAGCCGTCACCGAGCGCGCTTATGACAACCCCGTCTTCGTCGAAGACCTCGTCCGCAGCATCGCCCAAAAGGCCTCCGCGCATAAGCTCATCAAGTGGTTCAAGGTCGAGGCCGTGAACTACGAGTCCATCCACAATCACAACGCCTGGGCAGTGATCGAACGGACGACTGGTAGTTGAGCCATTGGTTGCGTATGCTGATCGTAGGCACAACGGAATCAATCATGTACACTTGTGAGAGTAGGATCAGGAATCGAGGGTCGGCAGTCTCCTAACCGGAAGGACGAATCAGCAATCAGCGCCTCGGAGTCTCCTGGAAACGAAATCGAGTTTCTGGGCGTCTCTTCCGAGGACCGGCCCTGCTTCGGCAGATCACCTTATCCAGCCCGGCCCGCGCGATAGTTGTCCGCGATCTCGCGGGACGTCAGCGCACGAGGATAGATGGCCACTTCGTCGAGCGCACCGGTGAAGAAGCTCTTCTTGTCCCG
>JBEBGU010000465.1:0-4322 GCA_040081325.1 Prosthecobacter sp. | reverse complement strand
CGTGTCCGCAAACCGCGCCGCATCCAGCCAGCCGACCGCCATGTGCTCGCCGTAGTGCGGAGAGCGCAGCAAACGCTCAATATAGTCATTCAGGTCAATCCGGTCATTCAGGTCAATCCGGTCATTCAGGTCATCCGGCGGCAGCCCAGTGAGATCCAAAGCCAGCCTTCTCATCAAAGTTTCCCTCGAAGCCTTCGGCGCAGCCTGAAGCCCATGCTTCTTCAACTCCGCCCAGACAAAATCATCAATCGAGTTGCCGGACTTCGGTTTCACCGGCGGCACAAAGGCCCAGTGCGGCTCATACTTCGCGCCCTCGGCGATCCATTGCCTCAGCGTGTCTTTTTGCTTCGTCGAGAGCTTCTTGTGCGATTCCACCGGTGGCATGAGGTCATCCGCATCGCTTGTCGTGATGCGTTCGATCAGTGTCTGCGGCCCCAGCGTGATCAGTTCCTCTCGCACATCGAGCCGCAGATCGCCTTTGCGGTTGTTTTTGTCCGGTCCGTGGCAGTAAAAGCAGTTGTCGCTGAGGATCGGGCGGATGTCGCGATTGAACGACATCTCCGCCGCGCCAGCCAGCGTGGTGATCGAGAGCAAAGAAAGGCGAAAAAGCATCCTCAGTCATACGCCGCAACACACGCGGCTTACGCAGGCCTATTTCTTCTTCACCGGCGTGCTCGGCAGCGACGAAACATCCAGCGTGAAGGGCTTCGCGGGTTGTTTGCCGAGGAGTTGCAGATCAAACCACTCCACCATGCGCTCGGTGTCCTGGGCCATTTCCTGCCAGCCGCCGTGCCCCGCTCCTTCGCGAATGACGAGTTCGCACACGGTGCCGACTTCATGGCAGCGCTTCAAAAAGCGCTCGGACTGCGTGATGGAGACCTGTGGATCTGCATCGCCATGCACGATGAAGATCGGCGGCTGTTCCTTGTGAACCCAGTAGATCGACGACAACTCACGTCCGAGCGCCTCGCGACCTTCCGGCGTCGCTGCTTTGGGACCAAAAGCAGCCGCGTAGGCTTCGAGTTTACCGATACCGACGGCGTTATCGCCGGGCTCGAACCAGTTCAGGTAATCGGTGGGCGGGTAAAAGCATGCCACGGCATTCACCGCGCTGCTTTCGCGATCAATCGGGTCCGCCGCTTTCGCGTCACCCGGCCCGCCACGAGTCGCGAGCATCAGACTGAGATGCCCACCCGCGCTGCTACCCGTGACACCGAGTTTCTGCGGGTCCACGCCATACGACGCGGCATTCGCACGCACAAAACGCACCGCACGATTCAGATCGGCCACGATCTCCTCCACTTGAAACCTCGGCTGCGTGCCATGCACGACAACGAAGGTCGTGTAGCCCGCCTTCGGCCAGCCACCGTCGCTGATGCCCTTGTGGTTCGATTTCCACCCTCCGCTCACGATCTTGATGATGCCCGCACCATTCGGCTGAGCTGGCTTGAAGACATCCATCGTCAGCGCCACGCCATCGTGCTTCGTATAAATGACATCACGAATGCGCTCCGGCTCCTGGGCGAGCAGTGATGTGGTGAGCAGAGAGAGGAAAAGGAGGTGTTTCATGGATAGGTGAGTGAAGACTAAACACCCCAACACTGCGAGATCTTCCGCTTCAAGAACTCGACACATCTCGCGAGCTGCTCCATGCCATCGACGCCGAGGTTCTTCGACCTACGGCGCTGTACCCCCATACACGATGACTTCACTCAGGTGGAGCACGCCTTTGCCGGGGAGGCCGAGTTTGAGGTATTGGGCCTGCTGACCGGTGCCGAGGTCGATGAGCCACTCGGCCTGGGGGCTTTCTGCCTGCCAGACCTGACGCCACTCCTGGCCATCGGCGGAGAGCCAGAGGGTGAGGTCCTTTGCTCGCTCACGAAACTCGGCTGCCTGCCTGTTTTTCACCGCGATCTGCCGGAGGTTGTCGGGCTTCTTGAGCCGGATGATGATGTGGGGCTGGTCTGCTTCCGGTTTGTCTTGAGTATGAAAAGCCCACTCGAGCTTCTGCTCCTGAGGCAGGCCGGCCAGGAGTTGCTGGATGCCCTTGTTGATCCAATGCGTTCCGATGGGCTGCACCTGATACTCCGCATCGCGTGAGACCTCGAGTAAGGCACCCTGCTGGCGCAGTGGCTGCTGGCTTGGGGCCGTGGGAATCCATTCGCCAGTCTTGAAGACACGGGCCGGGGAAACGGTGATTACCTCTTCGGTGGGCAGCCGTTTCACTCTCAGTTCCGACACCGCCCAGCCTGCTTCGTAAGTGCCGATGGCGAGGGAGCCGGGCTCGGTGGTGGCCCAAACCTTCATCTGGCTGAGGGCGGCGGTGGGGCCGGTCCATTCGTAGAGCGGTTTGTCGTCGAGCGTGGTGGTGATGATGGCGTTCGCACCGACGAGGCGCACGGTCACTTCCAGGTCGTGCGGCGCGGAGTCCTTCACCTGTTGGCCTTCCAGGATTCCGGGCACGTCTTTTAAGAACTTGCCGTTCACCAAGTAAAGGCCCGTGTAAAAGGCGTCAGACGTGCGCCCTTCCAGATCGAACCCGCACATCCGGTCCGCGACGGGGAGAACGATGTGGAAAGATTGCTGTCTGCCGAGCTGCCGCAGCTTCACGCGCACCCGGTAGCTGGTGCCGGACACTTTCCAGGACAGTGGCAGCGTCGCGAACTTTGCGTCTGGGCTGAAAAGCTCGCCGTCTTTTAGTTTCCAGCCGTGGCCGATTTCCGCGACCTGCTCTGGGGTGAGCCGAGCAATGAGGTCTTCCCAGCCTTCGGTATCCTTCGGCAACACGCGCTTCGGTTTCTCCGCCGACGGGGCGGCGGGGCTGCTGCTCGCGCTTGAGATCGCTTTGGAAACCATCGGTGCTGCGGGTTTTGGTTCTGGATTGGGGCCTCCCGCCTCCAACCGCTTCAGCTTCACCTCCGACACCGCCCAGTCGTCGGCGTAGGTGCCGAGGGCGAGGGCACCGGACTCGGTAGTGGCCCAACCCGAATGCTGGCTGAGAGTGGCGGTCGGGCCGGTCCATTCGTAGAGCGGTTTGCCGTCGAACGTGGAAGAAATGGCCGCTTTTGAGCCGTCGAGGTGCACAGTGATTTCCAGAACGTGCGGCTCAGCGTCTTTCACCTGCTTACCTTCCACAGCGCCTGGCAGCTCTTGACCAAATTTGCCATTCACTCCGACTAAGCCGGTGTAGATGCCGCCAAAACGCCCTTCCAGATCAAACCCACACATCCGGTCCGCGATGGGGAGGACGATGTGGAAAACACTCTTTTCGACGAGCTGCCGCAGCTTCACGCGCACCGTGTAGCTGGTGCCGGACACTTCGCCGGGCAGCGGCAGCGTCGCCTCAATCTTGTCCGGGCTGAAAAGCTCACCGTCTTTCAGTCTCCAGCCACGACCAGTCTCCGCGACCATGGCCTCAGTGAGCGGGGCGAGGAGGTCTTCCCAGCCGTCGGCATCTTTCGGCAGCACAGGTCTTGGCTTCTTCGGCAGCAGGGCGGCGGCGCTGGAGTGTTGGCGGTCCCACACCTGGGTGAAGCCGTCGGTGGTGATCGCGGCGATGAGCTTGCCGTCGGCGCTGATGTCCACATCCGCCACCGGTGCCGTGAAGCCGTAAAAGGCGATCTTTTCCTCTCCGGTCGTGGCGTCATGGATGCGCACGCTGCCGTCTTCGCTGCCGCTGAGGATTTCACTGCCGCCAGGACTGAACTTCAGGCAGCGCACGCCCTCCCAGTGCGCGCGGAAGGCGACCTCCAGCCGGCCCGTGGCCGCTTCCCAGACACGAATCCAGCGGTCGGGGCCGCGGGTGGCGAGGTGCAGGCCGTCGGGGCTGGAGGTGAGGCAGACGATGCTGCCGGTTTGCGCGGCGTCGATCTGGCGCAGTTCGTTGGCGAACGTGCGGTGGTTCGTACACAGGGCAGTGGGCAGGTCCTGCCTCCAGTTTCGACCTGCTAGGCGGCTGCTTTCGACGATCCGGTCATGGAAATCCTGTCGCATGCACAGGAAGTAGTCGTATTGGCCGAGGACGCAGGCGATGCGGCGATGCCCGTGGGACGTGCCTCCCAACCAGGGAGTGGCTGCGTCCTTGTGACGTTTGGCGAACTCCTCGTCGCTCCAGGTGGCCCAGTCTGCCAGGGTCGCCTCCAGGGTTCGGCCAGCATCGGGCTGGACCAGGGTCACATCCAGACCAGCGGTTTCTCGAATGACCGCGAACTGGAAGAGGTGCGAGCTGAGGCCGCTGGCGATCTCGTCGATCTCCACCTGCTGGAAGCTGATCTCAGGCTGGCGGGGTTCCCCAAACTCCGCGGCCCGGCGCTGCACCTCGC
>JBEBGU010000464.1:0-4331 GCA_040081325.1 Prosthecobacter sp. | reverse complement strand
TTCTTTCTCACGATCTGAGGCAAACTGGTTGGTATAGATGGCGGCTGTGACGCTCAGCGGCGTAGCGATCAAAATAGCGATGATGGAGATGACGAGCGATCCCGTGAGCAGTGGCACAAATCCAAAGAAGTCCTGCCAGGAGCTATTGGTGATCCAGCCATCACCAAAGAAAAAGGCACGGATGACGGTGAAAAAAGAGACAGGTTTATCCGCATTCCATGCCTGAAGTTTTGCGGTCACGCCTTGCATTTCCTTCACATGCACTGGCAGCAGACGATGCACCTCATCGAGCATGGCGGTGGCTTCTGGAGTGCCTCCTGTAGCAGGCAGTTCAGTGGCAGCTTTTTCAGCAGCAGCAGCGTACTCTTTCACCTTCAGATCGAGATCCCCCGCCCTGGAGATCACGGCCTGGATACTTTTGGCATAATTTACAGGCTCAGCCTGGGAGGCTTCAGCTTCTGTGAGTAGATCGGCTTTCTCCTTCGGGTCTTTGGCAGATTTGGCAGCAGCTAGCAAACGCTGGCGTCCACTTTCCATGGTGTGAAACTCCACCGCAGCAGCCTTAGTTTCTAAAGCGTGCTCTTTGATTTCATCGAGCACTTCCTGGAGCGATTCAGGTGCCTCTTCAAAGGACTCAGCAGCAGTGACGAGCTTGGCAAACTTAGCTTTAGCCGCCTGGTCATTCGTCGCAAACTCGGCGCTGAGTTGTTGCAAAATCGGGGGCAGATCAGTGACTTCTGGTGTGAGCTTTGAGAGTTCGTCACGGACACGAGTGGCCTCGTCAGCTGCTTCAGCGACTCCAGATTCGCAGGCGCTGGCACTGGAGTCTTCTCCAGCAGAGCGCTGAGGGCTTCACGTTGTAGAGCGGTTTCCTCTTCGACCCGGCGCTTGAGAAGAAAGTAGGCGTCACGGCGGTTGCGTGATTTCTGACTGATCGTGTCAAGCGAACTACCAATGGCGCGACGCAGGCTGCTGGACAGATTCTGATGGGTGGCCAGAGGTCGGTCCACGATGTCACAAAACTCCAGACCCGCGCGGCGATAAATCTCAAGCTCATGCCTGTAGGTATTCAGGAAATCCGCCCCCTCACGCAGTAGGAAGAGCATGATCAGAATGAGCACGATGATCGTCACACTCGCATTCGATGCAAAGAAGGATCGGATCAATCCCTGGCTGTCGATACCCAGCGTCGTGCTCTTCCTTTTCTTGAGGAGAAGAGTGCCGAGAGATGGGCGTGTGGATGGTTCTGGGCTTTCCACCTGGGGTCGGTCGGGAGAGTGAATTAGTGAGCCGAAAAAGCAAACATCCGGCGGAAGAGACGTGTCTCATTCGCCGGATGTAGCTGACTGTCAATTGCGTGATTACTTAGCTTGAGAAAGGGGCACAAAGCCAACCTTCGTCACGATGGCCTCACAGGCACCGCTGAGGCAGAAATCGATGAATGCTTTCGTCGTCCCAGTAGGTTCGCCACTGGTGTAGAGGAAGGTGGGGCGTGAGTAGGGGTACTTCTTTACATTCGCCATGCTCGGCGTCTCACCATCAATGGTGACAACTTTGACACCTTTCGATGCCGCATAAGCTAAGCCCACATAACCTATGCCATTTGCATTTGAGCCTACTTCCGATGCAATCTGCTCATTGCCCGCCATCTTTTGGCTGTTGGCACCATACTCGCGCCCCTTCATAGCTAGGCCGATGAAGTCTTTGTAGGTTCCAGATGAAGTGTTGCGCGTATAGATCGAGATCGGGCCGGGAGTGCCGCCGACTTCGCTCCAATCCTTGATGTCACCGGCGAAGATTTGCAGAACCTGCTTCTTCTTCAAATCACTGATTGGATTGTTTTTGTTCACAACGACGCAGATCATGTCCCAGGCGACCTCGAACTCCGTGAGCGTGACCCCCTTACTACGGCTCAGCGCACGCTCATCTGCTTTCACTTTGCGACTGGACATGCCAATCTCTGCGGTGCCAGAAGCTAGATTTGTGAATGCTGTGGAAGAACCTTCAGCGGCGATGTCGAAGCTCACCTTGCCGCCTTGCTTTTTGAAGGCTTCAGCTAATTGAGGAACGAGTTTTGCGCCGAGAGTGTCAGAACCACGGATGCGAAGAGTCGTCTGTGCTTGAAGCGTGGCGGCAGCCGTCACAGTGACAAGAAGGGCGAGTAGAGTGGATTTCATGGTGGAATGGATGGTGGTGTAGTGTTGGCGGGTGGGGACACCCCTATTTGCCCGAGACTCGGCAGGAGGGCAAAAAGTGCAATGTGAAGAAATTGTCACACAGAGATATTCGCATGTGACATTCGCCACATGCTATGGGGCGAAACTGTCACATGGCCATCGCGGCTGTGTGACAGCGTGACAATTAATCAGCACAACCAGCCCTGACTCCCATGCTACGCATCAATCCAACGCGCACTCCATGGAGGCTCCTCAGCCTCTTCACCGCCGCCACTGTGGCGCTCAGTCCCAGTATGCCCTTACTCGCCAGCCCAGCCATGGAGCAGCTCTTTGGCATCCTGAAAACCAAGGGATCGCTCACCCAGTCTGAGTATGACATGCTCATCTCCGCTATGCGCGCTGACGAAGCTAAGACAACATCACCCGCGCCAGCAGCAGCCACCTCAGGCTCTCTTGAGCAGCGCCTCGCCGCACAGGAAACCAAGATCAAGCAGCTCGAATCCGCATTGAGCGGCACAAAAGGCAAGGTCGAGCAACTCACCGCAGCGGCAAAACCATCAGATTCCATCGCCAGCAAAGTCGAGAAACTCGAAAATGTGCTCATGGGCACCAAAGGCCAGGTCGAGGAACTCTCCAAGATCACCGACAACACGTCTCCCTCTACCATGACCAAAGCAGACATGGATCTGCTCTTGGCAGACAAATGGTATGAGCGCATCAAACTGCGTGGTTATGGCCAGTTCCGCTATGAGTCCGTGCTGAATCAAGATGGCACGCTCAATGTCCCGAACGACTCCTTTGCCAATGACACCCAAACACTCGGCATACGCCGCGGACGCATGGTACTCAGTGGCGATGTCACCAACCATCTCTACGTGTACTTGCAGGCAGACTTCTTTGGCAACGTCATCAATGGCGGCAGTCAGGCACTCCAAGCGCGCGACTACTACGCCGACATCTCGCTGGACCCAGCTCGTGAGTTCCGCGTCCGCCTGGGGCAATCCAAGGTGCCCTTTGGCTGGTCAAACTTGCAGTCCTCCCAGAACCGTCTGGCTCTGGAGCGTCCAGACGCTCTGAACTCCGTCGCCGAGGGCGAGCGTGATCTCGGGGCGTATCTGATGTGGGCACCCTATGAAATTCGCAATCGCTTCAAAGACCTGGTCAAAATGGGCCTGCGTGGCTCCGGCGACTACGGTGTGATCGCTCTCGGTGCCTACTCCGGCCAGGGGCTTAACAAAAGTGACGTGAATGGCCAGACACACTTCATCGCCCGCGCCGCCTATCCCTTTGAATTCCCGAACGGTCAGTTCCTTGAACTCGGCGTGCAGGCCTACACGGGTAAGTATGTGCCCTCATCCGCCAAAGTCGGCAGCACGGTTGGTGCCCCTACCCCCACATTCAATGCACGCGGAGTGGACGACCAGCGCGTGGGCATCACGGCCATCCTTTATCCACAGCCCTTCGGTATCGAAGCTGAATGGAACTGGGGCCAAGGACCGGTACTCAGCCAAGACATGAAAACAATCACCTCTGGCGATCTCTCCGGCGGCTACATCCAGGCAAGCTACCGCCACATCTTTGCTGATCAGCAGGAACTCATCCCCTTCATCCGCTACCAGACTTATGAAGGTGGTCGTAAATTCGTAGCCAATGCGCCAAACAGCAGTGTCGAAGAGATCGGTGTCGGTCTGCGCTACATCCCCTACCCCGAGCTGGAGATGACCCTCATGTACACCCACGGCAGCCGCACCAACACGAACACCAGTTCCACCGTGCCCACCGCCAATCACTACAAAGACGTGAATGCCGACTACATCGGCATCCAAGCCCAGATCAACTTTTGATCCTGAGTCGGAGAGCGCGTCGAAACTGGGCGCTCTTAAAACCAGAGTTGCGAGTTGATGGTTAAAAGATAATGGACTGAAGGTCGGCTGATGGCTGAATCCAAATGGGTTCAGAGGTCGCCGACCTTCGACTATCCACCCCCCTATTCAAGGCTCATGCCATCTCCTGCACTCGAAATCGGAAAATCGTTTCTCGCCGACAATGCCACCAAACCCGGCGTGATCACCACAGCCAGCGGCCTGCAATATTTGGTGCTCACACCCGGCACCGGCACAAGCCCAAAGAAGACCGACACGGTCGTGGTGAACT
>JBEBGU010000463.1:0-4334 GCA_040081325.1 Prosthecobacter sp. | reverse complement strand
CAGCGGCATCGTCTATAGTCGCAGCGTGCGAGTGGCAGGCGATGAACTTGATGAGTCGATCATCAATTACATGAAGCGCGCCTACAATCTCATGATCGGTGAGCGCACCGCAGAAGAGATTAAATTGCGCATCGGATCTGCTTTCCCCCTCGGCAAAGAAACGACAATGGAGGTGAAAGGGCGCGACATGGTGGCGGGTTTGCCGAAAACCATCACCATCACGAGTCAGGAAGTTCGTGAAGCAATGTTGGAGCCATTGAATGCGATCATTGACGCTGTGCGCACGACACTCGAGCGCTGCCCGCCAGAGCTTGCCGCCGATTTAGTGGATCGCGGCATTATGTTGGCTGGTGGTGGTGCGTTGCTGCGTGGTCTTGATAAACTGCTTCAGGAGGAGACGGCGCTGCCAGTGCACATCGCTGAAGATCCGCTGAGCGCGGTGGGTGAGGGGACAGGCCGTGTGTTGAACGAACTGGAGTTTCTGAAGAAAGTCAGTACTACTGAGGTCTGACCTAACGACTGATGTGATCATCCTTCCCTCTCGGGACAGAGACGTCTCTGAACTGATGAAATTGGAGACCAAGCATCCATGAAAAAGCTCAACATCCTCGCGTTGCTGATGTTCGTCGCGGCCATCGTTTCAGTTTTTACACTGGACACGCCGACGACACGTATGATTCAAGGCAAGGTGATGGCCGTGCTCTCACCGTTCATTCATTCAAGTGCAGCCGTCGAGCAGGGTATGTCAGAGGCGCTAGCAGCCCCTGATGATCCGCGTGAACTGAAGCGCGAGAAGGAGCGGTTGCAGATTGATAATGAGAGGCTTCAAATCATCTCCCAGAAGTACTCGCAGACGTTGGATGAGAATAACCATCTGCGTGAACTGATCGCCTTTAAAAAGGTTTCACCCTTTAAGATGAGTGCAGCACGAGTTATTAAGCGTGTTTCGACCTCTTGGTGGAATACGATGATCATTGACAAAGGTCTGCTGGATGGACTGGCAACAGACACGCCAGTGATCAGTGCCAATGGACTGATCGGTAAGACCGGCAAGATGGCTCCGCACATGGCGGAAGTCATTTTACTGACAGATGAGATGTGCCGTGTTTCTTCCAAGGTTGAGGGCACTCTCGAGCAGGGAATCATCGCGGGTGAGCGCGCTGGGCTGGACATGCGACCAGATCTTCGGCTGCGTTTCCTGAGTCGGAATGCTTTGATCAATCCAGGCAGCAATGTGATCTCAACGGGTGAAGGTGGCGTCTTTCCGCCAGGGCTTTTGATCGGGCGAGTGAAGCGGTTTGAAAACAAAGACATCACAGGTGAAGCGGTCGTGGAGCCGGCTGTGGATTTTTCGATGCTCGAGTACGTGTTTGTACTCGATCTGCAACCTGAGGCCGAGGTGAAGAAGTAACGGTGATTTACAAATGATTTTTTATCCCGTCACACTCCTGCTACTACTGCTCACTTTTGTGGTCCAGGAGTTCATTCCTGGATTGTCCATGGCACACTATGCGACCTTGCTGTTACCGCCGGTTTTTTTCTTTGCGGCAGCCGTAGCCGTTCCATTTCCGATGATGCTCCTTATGGCCTTCATTACTGGTTTTCTTTGGGATGCACGTTATTTGCCGGGTGCCTCTGAGACGATGAAAAGTGCTTCAGAAAGTTTGATCACCGGCCCTCTTGCCCAGCCAGAGCTGCTTTCCGTGGGCGGATTCGGATTTGGTGTCTCCATCCTCGTGTTTGGACTCATGGGGACTTTCTTGCAGGGGGTGCGTCCCTTGTTTAAGAGAGGGCGTCTAGAGCTTCCTGTCTTGCTGGTAGGTGGCACCACTTTTTTGTGGCTGCTGCTGGAGTACCTCATGATGACCTTTTTGCGGGGAAGTTTTATTTTTTCGACTGCCGTATGGTCAAAGATGATCACTGACACTTTGTTGGCGATGCTGGCGTCTCCGTTGATTTTTCTTTTGCTGTATTCGCTGGCTGGATTGTCTCGTTATGAAATCAAATACGATGGACTGAGGTACTCATTCGATGGTCGTTAAATATCGCTTCCGGCTCTACTTATTTACTCTCACGATGCTGTGTGGGTTTGGGATGCTTGTTTACCGGCTTTGGTGGCTACAGATCGAGCACCATGAGGAGTTCGTGAACAAGGTGCCGGAGGCAAAGCGTGAGCGTGCGCGCATACCTGGCGTTCGTGGTGAAATCAAAGATAGGAATGGCATCGTCTTGGCTACGAGCCGCGCCACGTTTGAGGTTCGAGTCAATCTGCGTGAGGTGCTCGACGAGTCCATCCGCCAATGTCGTGTCAAGAACACTTCAGTTCCGAGCATCAAGGTCGAGTTCAGAGACAAAGGCATTATTCGCCAGAAGGAAGAGCCTGACATCGTTACGATGTTCAAAGATCTGATTGAATCACGACTCGCTGAGATGGGACTCGCTGCGGAGTTCAATGCTGAACAAGATTTACGAGTTCATTATCGCAGCTTCGGCGGTGTCATTCCTTGGGTCTATCGGGACAATCTCACGTTTTCTGAATTCAGCCGCTTTGCTGAGCACAACCTCTCCCTGCCTGGAGTGACTGTGGCTGAGCGTGGTAGCCGTGTGTACCCACTTGGGGCACTTGCCTGCCATATCCTTGGTTATGTTCGCCTGCCAGATGATCAGCGGGCCTCTGAGGAAGAGCGCAAAGGCTGGGACTATTACATGCCGGACGACTTTGGCGGTGCTGGCGTAGAAAAGAGTTTCGATAAGTATCTACGTGGTAGGCCTGGCGTGCGAACGATGCAGAAGAACGAACGTGGTCGTATCGTCGGCGAAGTTAAAGGCAGCTTCGAGCCACCACGCAAAGGTAATGATGTTTATTTAACGCTCGATGCGCGCATTCAATACATCGCGGAGAAGGCGCTCCGGGAAGGTAACATTGGACGCGGTTCTGTGGTTGTGCTGAATCCTCAGACTGGCGAGGTGCTGGCAATGGCCTCGATTCCGAGCTATGACCCCAATCGTTTCATTCCGAGTATCAAACAGGCCGATTGGGATGCCCTCACGAAGAATGATAAGACCTGGCCGCTGCTCAACCGTGCGACGCGCGGTTTCATTCCTGGCTCGACCTACAAAGTGCCCATCGCGCTCGCAGGTTGTCTGGCGCACATCCAGGGGCAGAGTTTCAATTGCAGTGGCAGTGTCACTTATGGCACCAAGGCCATGCAATGCTGGATTCAGCGTCAGAGCGGTGGTTCCCATGGCACGCTGAGTTTGAGTGATGCGCTCATGCGCTCATGCAATTGCTTCTTTTATCGATATGGAAATGCTGCGGGGATCGACAACATCACCAAAGCTGGGAAACTTCTCGGACTGGGTGAAAAGACAGGTATCGAACTTGATGAAGAGGATGCTGGAAATCTGCCTAACCCCCAATGGCTGCGCATTCACAGTCCGGCTGAGCGTTGGAGCGATGGATACACCGCAAACACCTCAATTGGTCAGGGTGACGTGCTCGCCTCACCTCTCCAAATGGCCAGTGTCGCGGGCACTGTCGCTTCAGGGAAAGCCTATAAGCCGCATTTGCTCTATGAGGTCAAAGATGGTGCCGAAGTGGTGGAGTCGCACAAGCCGGTGCTGCGTGCCGACCTCAGCCAGTATTTCTCAGACAAAGAACTCGATCTCGTGCGCAAAGGTATGTGGAAGGTAGTCAATGACGCGAGTGGCACTGCTAAGGCGGCCCGCATTGCAGGTGTTGAGGTCGCCGGTAAAACCGGCACAGCTCAGAACTGGCGTCGTAATGAGCAAGGTGCGCGTGTTGAAGATAATCACACGCTCTTTATCAGCTTCGCCCCGTATCTGAATGCCAAATTCTCTGTCTGTATCCTTGTCCAAGGAGGCAAGTCCGGCGGCGGCTGTGCAGCTCCTGTGGCACAGCGAGTGTTGGAGCAGGCGCTCGCTTTGGACAACGGTTACGACCCACACATCCAGCCGCTGGGAGAGGTGCTTGGAAACTTTAACAAAGTTGAGTCTGTCAGCTATGCAGACAATCCACTACCAGCACTCGCTGCTGCTGATGAAGACGGCGACACGGGCACGAGCGCCCCTGAACGTGAATCAACCGACACAGCACCCCGCCCGCGCACTGCGCCAAACATTCGCAAGGAGGCTGACTCCCAGGGCGGAGCCTCCAAGACTTCTACCCGCCGGTCTGGCATCTTCAATCGCGGAGAACGTTCACCTGAACCTTCACCGCCTCCAGCTCCTGCGAGCGGAGGCTTTTTCCGCAAGCTGTTCCGCTCCCCGCAATAACCATTTTCAACCAATCACCCAACTACCCAACCTAACTT
>JBEBGU010000025.1:0-16240 GCA_040081325.1 Prosthecobacter sp. | reverse complement strand
ACCTTCTTGTGCCACTAGACTGCCCTCTGGGCATCAAGTGTGTGGTGGCCTCTCTAGGTTGCCTTCTGGGCATCTTGTTTCATTGGAGCGCACATGTAGCCTGGAAACGCCGCTTCACTTTTTGCTCAGACTTTTTTGCGGTGGCGTCAGTTTGCAAAAAACCGTCAACTCAGGATGGAAGGAGAGGGGGAGTTTGCTGTTGTTGGCAATGGTTGACGGAAGCGGCAGAAGCTCAGAAATTTGGCTCCGCGAGAGGTGGGATAACCACAAGAGAACACTTTCTGGAATTGCCTTCTCTGCGGTTATCTAAACTCTACGGTGTCCTAGGCTGAACGGGAAAGGTGGGTTGGGGTCGGGGTTGAGGGTTGAGCCTAAAACGGGAGTTGAGAGTTCATCGTTGAATGATTATTGCGCAGCCGCGAAGCGAAAATCAACCCATTGAGTCTGCTCTGATCATTCACTCAAAAGGTGAGCGTCAAGTGTGGCAGAAAAGCCTTCAGTTTCAGGCTCTCAACTTTCAACTAACAAACTCTCAACTCTGTTTCTAACCTCAACCACCGCCGACGGCGCTCTGCGCCTACGGACTCACGGTGATCTTCGCCACATCGCACCAGTCGCCGTTGGGCGCACCAGCGTCCCAGAACATGGCACGGTATTCCCGCACCTCGGCTTGGCCGGGGACCAGCAGCGGGCGGGCGTCCAGGTAGGGACTCTTGGTGGAGATGATGAGGAACTCCCAGAGGCCCGCACCGCGCCGGCTTTCCAGCCAGATGCCTTCGTGACCGTCCTTGTAGAACTTCGTGAGCACCTGCTGCGACTCCGGCGTCTGACTCAGGCTGAGCGAGACACGCGGACCCCCTGTCGGACCGGGCGGCGGCGGCGGGATCTCCTCACCCACCACGCCCATGAGTATGCCTTTGCCTTCCGTGTAGCCCGACACACCTTTGATCACCCCCATGTAGCGGAAGATCCGTGCCAGTGCCCCCGGCAGCACGGCGGTGAGACCGGCAGGCGGATCAGGGGCCAGGAATTCCGGCAGCGTAAAGGGCGTGATGCCGCTGCCATACTTCAGTACCTCCACCTGTCTCGTCGCGCCGGGGCCAAAGTCGCGCACCGCACCCAGCCACGCGCCGATGGCGTAGCCCAGTTGGCGTGATTCATTGGCACTGGCCGTGACATCTGCCAGGACCAGTCCCATGCCGACTCCCAGCTCGGTGAGCTGATCAGCGTAATTGAAATGCCAGGCGGGTTGTTCAGCCACCTTGCGTGGGTAATAGAATTTCGTTTCATCTGAGTGTGTTTATGTGTGGTTTCTGTGTGTGCTGTGAGGACTGGCGGTAAAACCGCAGGCCCCCACAGTACACCGGCCGAATAGGCAACGCCGCTGGACCACAGCGCCATCACCCAGCCCTCCGGTGAAAGGTTTGGATTTGGACACGTCCGGCCCAGGCGGGCCGGCCACGTCCTGTAAAAAAGAGTCTCGAGGGCTCGCCCTGCGGTCTGTTTTTGCGACCCCGTTTGATCGTCCAACAGGCCCGTTTCCCGGACGAGCCGTGAAGTTCTCCGCGTGAGCCGTGAAGTTCTTCGGACGAGACTGATAGTTCTTCGCCTGAGCCAGAGAGTTCTTCGGACGAGCCAGCAAACTCGTAGAGGGCGGTTGCAAGCGCATGGTCCGCCTCAAAAACCACCTCTTCCGAGTCTGCCATCTTTACCTTCATCCACGCCAGCGCTTTATCGAGCAGCGCCGTTTCCCGCCTCACCAGCTCATGTTCCCGCTCCCTGAATTCAAGCTCGCGCTGGAGCCAGGCCAGTTCAGTGGCCGCATCAGGGAAGACCCTCCGAGCCTCTGCGGCTTCCTGCCTGGATGATAGCGTCGCTTTCATGGCCGGACATTCCCACCGACCCAAATTCCCCGCACTATCGGAATACCGATAATATTTTAGGCACGGCTAAAGAACTCAGAATGAAGGCAGAATGACGAATGACGAATGACGAATGACGAATGACGAATGACGAATGACGAATGACGAATGACGAATGACGAATGACGAATGATCCCGCGTGCGGGAACGAATGCAGAACACTTAACACTTCCCCCTCTTCCTCCTTCTCCGCCTTCAGATCCCAGTGGGCGATCCATTGAAACTCCAGCGGCTCGCAGTTGAGAGCGATCATCAAGCGTGCGCGGATGGGCGTGCCGGGGAAGCATTCCAGATTCAGGAAGTCATGGATCGTAGCGTAGCCCACGTCAGAGATCTCGTGCAGGTGAAACATCGTACAAAGGCCATGCTCCATGAGATCCATCAGCGCCATCACTTCCCCCGCGCAGACCGGCGGGTAGTGGCACAGATGGCATTTGGCCAGCACCTCGGCACGGGTCAGTGGGAAGCATGGCATCTTTGGCTTGTAGGGTTTTGGCGCAGCCTCGTCAGCCAGCACAGCTCCGCCCTTCATCCCCGGCAGCCGCGCCCCAGGCCGACGCCGGGCAGGTTTGGAGTCACCCTCAGCCTTCGGCAAATGCTTCCGCACGACTCGGCGTGCAGGCCGGGTTTGGGTCAAAGACGTCTTCGCCTGCATGACACAAGTGGGTTGGGAGCGCGGAGAATACCCAATTCAGGGCCTGCCTGGAAAGACCTTTTTTGTAAAACATGACGCGATCTCAGTTAGCAGTTCGTCGCGCGCCGTCACTCGCCACTCGTCACTTGCGGCCCCCAGGGCACCGCCGCTCCACGCCTTCCCGTGGCACACCCTCCTGCGGTTCTGCCACACTTCAGGAAAGTTAGGCGAGTCGAAGACTCGCGCTCCTACAGATCATCCAGCGGACTCGTGATCTCCCCGCGCATCGCTTTCGCCAGCGCCGTGTAAATCTCCGTCGTCCGCACATCCGCATGGCCGAGGAGCTGCTGCACGGACTGGATGTCGATCCCCCGCAAGACCAGATGCGTGGCAAAGGAATGTCTCAAAACATGGGCTGTCACCCGCTTGCTCAGGCCCGCCAGCTTCACCCGCCCGCTCCAGTCCCTGCGTGATCGCGATCTCATGCAGGTGATGCCGTCATGGCAAAGCGCATTCAAGCTCGATGAGCAAAGCAATGCTACGGTTTTAAAGGAGGTGATCTTCTTGCCCGCTTATTATCGGCTGGTTGAGCAACGCACTTCGCAGTAATGTCCGGCTCCACTCAAGGAGACGGTCGTGGGTGAGCAAAGCTGCACGCCAACAACCTTCTTGGGTACCCTTGAGAGTAGCCTCTGCGTGAGAGGGGTGCGGAGTATTGAATGAAGCGTGGCTGCACATGCCCGTAAGCCAGAAGCAAACGACCCGGCTTTGTCGCCAATGGAATGAATAGTTCGCCCAACTCCAAAGCGCCACTCGTTTGAGCACATTCCGATGAGCACACTATTCACAAAGGCTGATGCATGGACGGGGGGCTCGATTGATGTGCTGATGTTTTTCCCCGGCGCGGGTGTTGAACACGCGATTTGTGTAGGCCGGAGGATGTGGGGCTTCGCCAGTCTGGATGGGCCATATCGAGAGCGCACCATCGAACCTGCCTCCCAGCCAGCGGCAGACTTCACACGTTTCACGTCCGAGGGATGTGAGCAGTTGCTTGGAGTCATGCACCATGCCGACGGGTCTTGCTCGCCGTTCGTTCATACGTCCATTATCGATGCCGATGGTCTTTGGGTTTATGCAGGTCCCAGTCTGGGTGGCTTACCTCAGGATTGGGGCGTTGGAGCTTATCCCTTTAGCGATGGGAGGCCCACTGCTTGGCTTGAGCCCCTTTGCTCGACCCTCAGAGACCTTGCCCAGCACATTCACTCACATTCGCCTGTTCGAGTTGCAGCTTTTGGTTGGCTCGATTTGGCGACACCGGACATGCTCCTATCAGTTCTCCGTGATGGTATTCCGCAAGATCGATGGGTAGGTTTGTCATTATGGGTCGGTGACTGTCCTGCCTATTTTCCGCCCACCCATTCCGAGTCCCCTATGACCATTCCATGATTGCCACTAAACAACCAAGGGCGAACGGACATGGTTATCATTGCGCGAAGCCGCAATGATAACGGTTGTTGGACGATTCGCGGTCGGATGGTCGAAGACTTAGCCCGTGGGGAAAGCTTTTCCCCGATTCTTGGACGGCGCTTGCTCAACTCGCGCAGGGTTCCGGCTTTTCGATCTCGGCGGCTCGGCTTTTTGGCTGATTCGATCCTGCGGTGGCGGTCTTGAGTCGGACGCTGCGGCGTTTTGATCCTGCGGTGATGGCCTCAGTTGGCTCGTCGGGCGCTTTTTCTCACGACGCGGGCATGACTCTCCGCTGCGGTCCGGGCCGGTGTTTGAGAGGATTGTCGTGATCATGGAGTTGGTTCGGCGGCGGGTGGCGGTCGGGCGCGGTGTCGCATGCGGGTTGCGTGCAGGAACGTCATCGCCTGCCCGTAGGCTTCACAGCAAACGGCGGTCTTCTCGGGCAGGATGAGCACGATGGCTCCGGCTTTGAGCAAGCTGCGCAGGTGATTTATATTGCGAGACTCTATTTTTTTAGACACATCAGCAATGCACCTGATGAGCAAAGAATGCCCAAGTCTTGCCTTCTTGCGACGCACGCACTCTGGCGTGAGGTGCTGGTGGTTTTGCAGGTGGCGCTGACGCTGCTGATGCCGAGCAGAACGGCACACGCTATCTTAGTGGTTACGCCTCTGGCAGCAGGATCGGTATGCCGTGATCAATCGGGAAGAGGCGCGAGCCATCCGAACGCGATAGGGCTTTTCCATCGGCTGGGTAGCCATGTCTGATCAAATCCTCCGCTGTGGCCCAGCGCAGTGGCTGATGCGTGTCGGGACAGCGCATCGTGGGCAGGAAATCATTAATCCAGTCGAGGTTCATGAGCGTCAGCGGATCTGGCCGTTGCCATCGACGAGGTATTTGTAGCTGCACAGTTCGGCGAGTCCCATCGGGCCGCGTGCGTGCAGCTTGTCGGTGCTGATGCCGATCTCCGCTCCGAAGCCGAATTCACCGCCGTCGTTGAAACGCGTGCTGGCATTGTGCAGCACCACGGCGCTGTCCACTTCATGCTGGAAGCGCTCCGCCGCAGCACGATCACGGGTGATGATGCTGTCGGTGTGATGCGAACCGTAGTGATTGATGTGCGTGATGGCTTCATCGAGTCCTGACACCGTTTTGGCAGACAGAATCAGATCCAGCCACTCGGTGCTCCAGTCCTGCTCGGTGGCTGGCATGGAGGCGACACCAAGCTGCTGCTGCGCTTCAGGGTCCGCATGAATCTGCACGCTGGCTTCAGCCAGCCGCTTGCCGACGAGCGGATAAAAGCTCGGCGCGATGTCGCGATGCACGAGGATGGTTTCGAGCGCATTGCAGACGCCTGGCTTCTGCGTCTTGGCATTCACAATGATCTGCGCGGCCATCTCCTGATCCGCATCTGCGGCGACATAGACGTGGCAGACACCGTCGTAGTGCTTGATCACCGGCATACGCGCCGTGGCGACGACCTTTTCGATCAGGCCTTTGCCGCCGCGTGGGATGATGAGATCGAGATATTGATCCATGCGCGCCATGTGCTCCACACTGGCGCGGTCGGTGAAGGGGATGAGCTGCACGCTGTCGGCGGGCAATCCGGCGCGCTCGCCGCCTGCTTGCAGCGCTGCGGCCAGGGCGACGTTGGAATGAATCGCCTCGCTGCCGCCGCGCAGCAGTGTGGCGTTGCCGGTCTTGAAGCACAGGCTTGCGGCATCGGTGGTCACGTTGGGGCGTGATTCAAAGATGATGCCGATCACGCCGATGGGGACGCGCTTCTTGGTGATGTGCAGTCCATTCGGACGTGTCCAGTCGGTGAGCACTTCGCCCACAGGATCAGGCAGCGCCGCCACTTCACGCACGGCATCGGCGATGGCTTTGACGCGCTTTGGATCGAGCGTCAGCCGGTCGATCATGGCCTTGGACAAACCATTCTCCGTGGCTCGGGCGAGATCCTTCGCGTTCGCTTCGAGAATGCCTGTCTGCCGCGCTTCGATCTCATCCGCCATGGCAAGCAGGATGCTGTTCTTCTGCGCCGTCGTCAGCTTCACGAGTTCACGCGAAGCCGCCCGCGCTTTGCGGCCCATGTCGAGGATGGCGGAATGGATGTCGGTATCGGTCATGTATCGGATACGTCATGCCGTCCGATTCCGCCTCTGCAAACGGAAACTCACGGCGGCGAGCACGAAGGTGCTGGCGATCATGAGAGTGCTCAGGGCGTTGATCATGGGCAGGCTGCGGCTGGTTTTCATCATGCTGGCCACGCGCAGGGGCAGGGTGGTGGTGCCGGGACCGGAGACAAAGAAGGTGATGACGTAGTCGTCGATGGACAGCGTAAAGGCCAGCAGTCCGCCGGCGAGAATGCCCGGCAACAACAGTGGCAGCAGCACGCGGCGCCCGGCCTGCCAGCGGGTGGCTCCGAGATCACGCGCGGCATCCAGCAGGGTGAAATCAAAGTCCTGCAATCTCGCCAGCACGACCATGGTCACATAACTCAGGCAAAAGGTCGTGTGAGCGATCCACAGTGTCATCATGCCGGTCTCCACTCCGAGCGCGACAAACATGGCGAGCAGCGACATGCCCATCAAAATGTCCGGTAGTGCCAGCGGCAGTGTGATCAGCGTGTGATGCACCGTTTGCAGCCAGGACCGGCAGCGATGCAGCGCCAGCGCGGCCAGCGTGCCGAGAATCATCGAGGCCAGTGTGGCGCTGGTGGCGATCTTCAGCGTGACGAGCACGGACTCCCACACCTCGTCGGCTTCCCAGAGCTTCTCATACCATTTGAGCGTGAAGCCTTCCCACTCGCCGCCGAAGCGCGAGTCATTGAAGGAATTCACCACCAGCACGACCAGTGGCGCGTGCAGAAAGACCAGCACGAGCACGGTGATGATGAGCGGAAGAGGGGAGCGTTTCATGCCTGCTGCGCTCTCCTTTCTTTCCAGGCCATGATTAAAACCGGCACGAGCACCGCGAGCAACAAGGCTCCCGCCAGAGCACAGGCGAGTGGCAGATTGCGATCCGTGAAGGCGCGCTGAACGATCTTGTTGCCGATCATTTCATCTCCCGTGCCACCGATGAACTGCGGGATCACATACTGCCCGAGTGAGCAGACAAACACGATGATCGCTGCTGAGACGATGCCTTGTCGCACGCCTGGCAGGAACACGCGGCGGAAGGCCTGCCAGCCGCTTGCTCCGAGATCACGCGCGGCATGGATCAGAGTGAAATCAAACTTCTCCGCCGCCGCATACAGCGGCAGGATGGCAAAGGGAAGCTGGGTGTAGATCATCACCACCAGCACGGCTCCGGCGTTGTTCAGCAGCAGCACATCATCGCTCACGAGATGCAGCCAGACGAGCAATTGCTTAACCGGGCCTTCAGGGTGCAGCAGCGATCTCCAGGCAAAGATGCGGATCAGGAAGTTCGTGAGAAAGGGCAGCACCACGAGCAGCAGCAGCGCATTCCGCCAGCGTGGCGCCAGGCGCGCGAGGCACCAACTCATCGGCAAAGCGAGCGCGAGGCAGATGCCCGTCGTGATCGTGCTGATCCACAGCGTGCGCCACACGACCGGCAGATACACCGGATCAGCCAGCGCCTTCACCGTGTCCCACGTCCAGGCATCCGCCACACCGCCGCGCAGATCACTCAGGTGGAAGGCCAGCGTCAGAGTCAGCAGACAGGGCAGCGCAAAGAACACCACCAGCCAGCCCAGAGACGGGGAGGTAAGCAGGAGTTCCTGGCGATTCGGTTTCGACATCTGCCTGATAAGAGATCACAGAGGCCAATGGAGCAAGCACGCTACAGAGCGGCGAGCACCAGAGCGAAGTGATCGTCGGGTTTTACTCTGGGGAAAACGGCTTTGATACGGCCATCGGGGCCGATGATAAAAGTTGTGCGTTCGATTCCCATGTAGGTCTTGCCATACAGGCTTTTCTCCACCCAGACTCCGTAGTCTGTGATGATTTTGCGATCGGGGTCACTCATGATGGCAAAAGGCAGTGCGTGCTTCTTGATAAACTTTTCATGGCTCTTGATGGAGTCCATGCTGACGCCAAAGACTTTGGCCTTGTGGGTGATTTCTGCCCAGCCATCCCGCAGCGCACAGGCTTGTTTTGTGCAGCCGGTTGTGTCGTCTTTGGGGTAGAAATACAACACCACATTTTGCCCCTTCAGATCAGCCAGCTTGACGGTGCTGGGTGACAGATAATCAGCACCGATGACGGTGGCGTTGAAGTCGGGGGCTTTTCTACCGGGCTGGGGCTGTGGATTCATGGTAAGTGCGACAGTAATTCGCACGTCCAAGAGAGAGATCAATGGCCGCGTCTAAAGGACTAAATCATACTGCCACGAATCGGTAGATTGATCGGCGCACTCTCGAAGTTGCTGAGCAAATTGGTCATGTTAGCAATGGGGCGTGGCGGTGTGGGCTGTGGCTTGGAGGCTTGGTTCATGATGAATGGTAGCGTTTAGTTCAATGGACTGGCCTAATTACAAGTGAAGCTTATGGAGTGCAAGTCTTGTGCCAATTAAGCATGCCTCTTGCCGTACGGAAACCTGTGCGTATTTATGCTGGTCTTCGTCTCTATGCCTCGTCACCTCATCTACACCATCGCTCTGGATCACCCGCCCGGCGCGCGTGGTCATCGTACCATGGCAAAGATGCTTGTTCTTTCGCTTCTTCGTTCTGGTTTTGATGGGGACATCGTGGTGCTGAAAAATTCCCCAGACCCACTCTTTCTTGTGGCGCGAAAGGGCGTGCGAGAGGTGCTGATTGATGTGGGGGATTCAGGTGCGCTGGATTACTGGGATCATGTCCAGGCATGGAAGTTCCGTGTGCATGGATTGCTCGATGTGCGCGGTTACGACAAGGTGATGTTCCTGGATGCTGATCACATGGCGCTAGGTGATGTGACGCCGCTGCTCGAGGGAAATTGGGACTTGGGATTTTATCGCGAGCCAGGCACCACGATTGAGCATCCAAACTACCATTGTTTCTTCAGCAAGTCGGAGACGCGAGGGTGCAAGGATCAGGGGGTGAATGCGGGCATGTTCGCAGTGCGTGCTAGCCGCTATCATGCAGTCATGAAAGAGTGGGAGCGCATCTTTGAAGGGCCTGCAAAACGAGAGAAATACTTCACGGATCAGGCTGCTCTGAATCGACTCATCAAAGACTCGTCTCGACGATTGCGACAGTTCACCCGCGACGAAGTGGCCTATCCCTTCAGTCATGATCCGCTGCCTCAAAAATATTTCTCTGCCAAGCTCGTGCATCTCGCTGGGTCCACTGATCTGAATGAGAAACTGCGCTTCATGTTTGGCTTATACTTCAATACCTACTTCTTTGATCCTGGCGCGCTGCTTATGCAGATGATGGAGATGTAATGAGAACCGGATCGACCACCCTTTTATGACACGTCATCTAGCGTACATCGTAGCCCTCGACAGAGCCGGAATGACTGGTCACCGTAATCTGGCAAAGATGCTCGTGTCATCACTCCTGCGCACGCGCTTCGATGGCGACATCATGGTGTTTCACAATTCGCCACACCCATTGTTTATGGTGCCGCGTGAGGGTGTTCAGGAGGTCATCCTCAAGGCAAAGAAGGAGCCTAAAACGCACGATGAGTTTGTTGGTTTCGCTCAGTCCTGCAAACACACCGTGGCACGTCATTTGCAGCCTGAAGGTTATGATAAAGTGATCTTCCTGGACTGTGACTGTCTTGTATTGAGGCCGATCAATCATCTGTTGGAAGGTGACTGGAGTTTGGCGGTGATTACGGAGTCCGGAACCCGCATTCAGAATGGGCCGTATGGGGGCTACCTCACAGCGGCAGAGCATGGACTGCTGCGTCGTGAGGGAATGAATAGCGGCACCTGGGCCATCTCCGCACCGCTCCTGAAAAAGTTTCTCCGCCAGTGGCGTGCGGCTGAAAAACTACCACCTGCGTTCGAGTGCTTGCGTGAGCAATCGGCTTTCAATCGAGTCGTGCTCGACTGGCCGGGAATGGTGCTCATGTGGCCACATGAGGAAATTGCTCTGCCTTTCTGTCATGGTAATCGAACCTGTTATCGAGACTTTTCGACATCAGCGATTGTTCATGCCGCCGGTGCTGCCGGACCGGTTGAAAAGCTACCATTCATCTTTGGTTTATTCTGCAGCCAGTTTCTCTGTGATGATAAGCTGACGATGTTCAATGTGATGGAGATGTGAGGTCTGCGGAGATGCCCCGCGTCAAAAGGCAGAAGCCACGTTCAGTCTCGACTCTAGTCGCACTCCAGCCTGCGCTCACGAGTGCGGCGATGCTTTGCTCTTCACCGGGTCTTTTTGCATCATGTAGAACGATGAGATCACAGCGCTCTGCACACCATTCCAGGACATGCCAACGTGACTTACCATCAACGAGTAAGTGCCCAGCGGGCCCGTCAACAAACGCCCAATCAAAGGTGGCCTCTAGCCCGCCGAGTGACGATTCATTCTTGAATAGATGCAGAGTCACGCCCGTAGGCAGTGTCGGCGTGAGAGTGCTAAATGAGCGCGGGTTTGTCTCGTAAGTCGCCACTGTGCAGCCAGCCTTGTGCAGCGCGTGGGTGCTGCGCCCAGGACCGAATTCGATCACGTTTTGACGGCCTTCCGCACACTGACTGCGGGCGAAATTTTCGAGCCACAGCAACTCCGTATCATCTAGTGCCCATGGGTTTGATCTTGGCGCGTAATGCTGCGCGGCAGCCTGCAAAGCGGCGAGCTTTTCAGTCACGGAAATGCCTGCGGCGTGGATGCTCCAGATCTTGTCAGAGGTGTAGCCGCTGTGGTTGTCTCGGAGGCACCAGTTCCAGCCAGAGTCGATCATGCGGATGGGGATCTGGTAGCGGTGCAGGGCGGCGTTCAGGTAAACTTCATCACGCTGATCACCGAGGTGCTGTTGCAGATTCAGGGCGAGTTTAAGTGCCTGCTGCCATTGAGGTAGAGTCGGATCAAATACGACAAAGCCAGTGGTCACACGGCAGCGTGGATCATAGCCGAGGCGCTCACCTTCCGCCGCTGCGAGTCCGGGTGGGATGGGGCAACCCGCGACCCATGGACCAGCAAGCTGCCGTAGCTCTTCCGCGCATGGCCGGACAAACCACAAATCGGAATCAAAGAACACGCGCCAGCCCTGACGTGCGGCATGGGCAAAGGCTTCGAGTTTTACACGATGCGCGTCAGATGCTGGGCAGCGCAGCACAGTGACCTTCATGTCTGCAAACTGCTCGAATCGTGCCACGGCCTCTGCGCCGACGTCTTCAAAACCAGGGCTGATGACGGTGACGGCTTTCATGATGATTCAAGGCGTGAGCGATAGCCCGACGATCACAGGTGCGGCGTCACCCATCATGGAAGTAAAGCTGATCGTCTTCACTGGAGCCACGCCTTCTGGCAGTGACCAGTTGAGTTGATAGAGCGCTAGTGAGTTCGCTTTTTTGGCTGCGTAGGAGTTGCTCCCAGTCCAGGCGACGCGGTCCTGTGGCGCTTGTCCTGAACTCTGATTTTTCGGCACCCACCAGTCCCACACATTGTCTCCGTAGATCAGCGGGATGCAGGAGGCGGTGCCGTCTGTGTGATGAAGAAAAATGTGGCCCAAGCAGGTGTGCTGTTCGGGTGTGTCCTCGTCTGTGCGCACCGCAGTGAGTAGCAGAGACACGTTTTTAAATGGAGCGTCAGCAGCTAGTGGTGGTGTGAGGCGTGGTAACATGCCGCCTGATGCAAATCGGAAATTTAGGCGCGCAAGCGGCAGTATGTTTGAGCAAGCAAACGTGTGCCCATTACTCGTGCGCAGGCTGTCTGGCACAGCGCTCATGTTGTTACCAAAACCATCCGTAAGGTCTGCGGACTTGGGCACGCGACTGAGGCTTGAGAGATCGGTGCTGCCATTGGTGGCTGTTATTCCTGACTCGTTTGCCATGGCTAACCATGCCGACTGCCAGTGCTGGCGTGCCTGATCTGGGAGCTTCATTTTTTCAAGCGCCTGAGCTGCTATCAGGTGATACCACGGGGTGATGCTGCCACTGCTGGGCTGTGCATCACACACCCGCAACACATCAGCCCAACGGTTCAAGACGCACCACTGCATGACGATGAGTGGTGGTGGTAGTTCAAGCCCCTGCCACTTAGTGACGGCTTCCTTCGTCTCACCTTTCCATGCCGGACTTAGGCATGTGGGGCCACGCAGACCTTGAGAGATGGCTGCTTTTAGTAGCTGGTGCTGGGATGCTGCTTGTGTGCTCGTTAATGCTTTGTCGATGCCTTGCCAGCTAGCTATCTGCATGGGGTTCAGTGACATAAGATTCACAGCCGCCTGCCAAGCATCACGGCTCGTTTTGACGGCTGTTTCACCATGCTCTAGTTGCCATCCTGAGGTCGAGTCAAAAATCGTCACGCTGCTGTCACCACGCGCAGTGACTTGGATCTTGCGGCCATCAGCACTCCAACTCGCGTCTGAGGGTTTCTGGCTGTTTTGAGTTAGCTTGGGAAGAAGTAGCCAGGTGGGGGCGGCCTGATCGGTATTGAAAACACGGCACTGCTCATCATCACCCAGTGAAACAAGTCGTGATGCATCTGGTGACCAGTCGAGTGAGCGCACGGGGCCTGCATGGTGAATGGCGGGCCGTGCCCATTCATGTGTGGTCATGTCCAGCCACAGGATTGCACCTTCACTTGTACCCACGGCCAGCCATCGCCGATCTTTGCTTGGGGCCACACAGGTGATCTCGCCTGGCACATCTTCATAGCTTTCGTGCAGTCCGTCAGCATGGCCGATGGAGTCAATCTTGAGTGTCCGCGCGGTGAGCGTGACGGCGCAGGTCGATGCTTCAGGAAAGCTCACGAAGAAAGAGTTTCCACTCATCGTCGGTTGGGCGTTCCAGCGCATTTCTTGGGTATCGAGCCGCTGCCAGTTGTCTCCATGGAAAGCAAATAATGTGCTGCCAGCTTCTAGCCAAGTGAGCTGGGTGACATTTGGCAAAGCCCAGGTATGCAGACGCTGGTGTGCAGCCGCATCCCACAGTGCCACACCGCGACCTGTGCATGAGGCTGCCAGGCGCGTGCCGTCGGCGCTCCAGGCAAGTTGAGCGACTGTTGCTGGCTCGCCACATTGGCTGACTGCTGGCATGATGCCGGACCATTCGAGCTGCCAAGTCTGCGCATCCCAAACCTGCACTTCATCACCCGCCATTAGCACGGCGAGTCGATCTGCGGTCGGTGCCCACGCGCTAGCTAAAACCTCAGCGGGTAGTTTTAGCACACGCACTTCATTGGAGGTTTGCAGAGCATCCCAGGCGCGCAGTGTGCCATCTGCTCCGATAGAAAGTAGGCGCTCGTCCTTGATCCAACTGAGGCCGTTCACGGCTCCGGTGTGGCCTTGCAGCGGATTGCGTGCTTCACGAATGCGGCGCGCATCGACCAGCATGATTTTTCCATCAATGCCACCCACGGCGAGCACGTCACCTTTACTTTCCCAGGCGACTGAGGCCGTGCCAGGAGAGCGCCATGAGGTCAGCCAGAAGCCATCACTGTCATTCGCTGGAACCCATGATCGCAGTGGTAGCCCATCCATCGCCATCGCGATCTGCGCCATGTTCGGGCGCCAATGCAGCGGCGTGATTGGGCCATTGAGGATGCGTTCTTTCGACGAGCGCAGCGCCGATGGGTGCCCCACGACGACTCGCGGTGGGGCTGACCATTCGACGGCCATTTGATCTCCCGTTTCCCGCCAGCCAAGTGCTACGACGGCACCTTCTTTGAGCGTCGTCAGACTTGGCTTTCCATCGGCCTGCCAGAGTTTGGCAGCGCCATCGTCACCACCTGAGGCGAGCACTTGTGTGTCCACAGGGCACCATGAAACGACATTGGTTTTACCCGCATGGGCCTGCCATTGCTTCTTCAGTTCACCATTGCTGCCTTGCCACAGGCTGAGCGTGCCATCAGCATGGGCTGCAGCTAGCACGCCGATCTGATTCCAGGATAAATCGAGCACGCCACTCGGCCCGGCTCGCCACTCGCGCAGCTTCTTTAGCTTTGAGGTGGACCAGATGCTGATCAGGCCTTCATCACCAGCCACGGCTACCTCTCGCTGATCTGGGCTTAATGCCAGTGCGCCAAGAGCTGCCTTGCTGACTTGCGCTTTGATGTGTGTTGGATTCAGCAGTGACTGAGCAAAATACCACTCCCAGCCGCGACGATCTTTTCCGCCTGCTACTGGCCGCTGCTTCTCGATCATGGAGCGCCCTGCGGCTTCGCGATGTTGGATCAGATCCTCCGTGATCGCCATCATGTTGGCGGTGTAGAGTTGGTCTTCGGCGGCCTCTTTTTGCACTTCGATCTCTGTGGCATGAGTGATCGCAGCGTGGCGTGATTGCACCAGTGTCCAGGCGACTGTGAGTGCCGCTGCCAGCAGGCAAACGGAGATCGTCGTCGCCAGCCATGCCACGCGGACACGCCGCTGATGGCGACCCAGTTCTTCCTGACGCTCTAATTCGAGTCGTGTGCGCTCCTGTTCTGCCAGCCATGCAGCGCGGCGCTCAGGCAGTGACTCCAGATGTTCTGCCAATTGCAGCGCGCTGGAGAATCGGCGCTCGGGTTCCACATCCACGCATTGTTCGATGTCTTTGATGAGCAGGTGATCCGAGATCTCACGCTGCCAACCGACACCGAGCGGGCGCTCAAAATCAAGCAGCACGACATGATACAAAAGCACGCCGAGCGAATACACGTCTGCCTGGATCGAGGCAGGCCGCCCGATCATGTATTCGGGTGCCGAATACATGCGTGTGCCGGTGCGGCTGGCTTCACCAGTCTGGGTCAGATTGGCGGTGAACGAAAAATCCAGAGCTGGCATCTCCGCACTGTCCATGAGCACGCCGATGCCAAAGTCAGCCAGCCGTGGCTGCACCGTGCCATTGCGATTTTCTGCCACGAAGATATTCGATGGCTTCACGTCTTTGTGGATGATGCCTACCGAGTGCGCCGCAGCCAGTGCGCGTGCCACTTTGGCGATCAATGACAGTCGAGTCTCCAGAGGAACAGGGCCGGTCTCGCTCTTGCGCAGGAGCCATTCTTTGAGCATCCCGCCAGAGCAATACTCACTTTCTAAAAAGAACGGCGCGTGCTCCAACTGCACTTCATAGAGTGTCGCGATGTCTTCGCGTGAACCAAGCCGTTCACGGATCAGGCGAAAGATCGCAATCTCACGTTTGAAGGAGCGCAGGCGCACCGCATCGAAGCAAAACTTGAACACACGCGCCTCATGCGTGTGCGGATTTTCTGCAAGCCACACCTCACCAAATCCACCCTCGCCGATGCACGACTTCAGACGCCAAGCATTGCGCCGAGGGATCTCCAAATTCACGGCAGGCCGCCAGCCCAGGGTTGCTTCATCTTCTGCGGAGACTGAGCGCAGCACTTGCGCATTCCCCTGCGGGCAGGCGAACTCTGCGGTGCCGCTTTGCCCGACTTCAAAGACATCCACCGGCTGCTCCATGCCCTTGACCAAATAGGAGCCATGAGCCTCCCAGCGCAGTCCTTCGTTTCCTGTAGCCTCATCGTTGAACTCTAGGCGGACGAATTGGCGTGCGTCATCAAACACACCGCGCGTGACCAAGATCTGTCGTCCTGCGGCCAATCCCATGACGCGCGCGGCTAGATTCACCGTGTCACCGACGATGCCGGGTGATGACTGTGACTGCGCCGTCATGAGTAACTCACCGCTGTGAATACCCACTCGGGCTGTGATCACGCAGTCACTTGGCCACTTTTGAGTTCTGAGCTGAGATTGGAAAAATAGAGCCGCACGCACAGCATCGCTCGCTCGATCAAACAGAGCTAAAAAGCCATCACCTGTGTGCTTTACGATCCGCCCCGAGCCGCACTGCTCCAGTGCTGCCATAAAGATCGTATCATGACGCTGAAGCAGCGCCGCATAGCGCTCCGTGCCCACGGCCTGTTGGAGTGCCACTGAACCCACGATGTCTGTAAACATCACGACCTGGAGAACCTGCCTGGAATCACCCCAAGAACCTGATGCACCATCAGGCATCAGTTCATGGCTTGGTTCGCTTTCGGCTAAATTCATCAGGTGGTAAGGACGCGGATATTGCCGCACCCCTTGCAGAAAGGCAACACGGGCCTAAAACGTACGCAGCCGTGAGTTGACCTTCTGCACTGGCTCGCCGTCTGCAG
>JBEBGU010000462.1:0-4340 GCA_040081325.1 Prosthecobacter sp. | reverse complement strand
CCCTTCAGCATATCCAGGATAAAAACCGGAATGCCAATGCCCTTACCGAGCACGCGGATCGCATTCGTCGCGCCAATGTTACCACTGCCATGCTGGCGGATGTCGATGCCCTTCATCTTGCCTGCAATGTAGCCAAACGGCGTCGCGCCACTGACATAGCCGCCTGCTGAGCATAGAAGGATCGCCAAAAATGGATTCATGCCCGCCACCTAGCCAAGGCCGGGCAGCATCGCCAAGAGAAAAAGCTCAACTCCCCGTCTTGGAAGATACGGCGGCGTGGAGAGAGGGAGACGCGGAGACAAGCAGCCTGGACGCACTAGCCCGTGCAGAGGTCAGAGCCTCAGAGTCGTTTGCCTCCAGCCCAGAGTTCTTTGACTCTAGCGTGGAGGAACTGGCTTCTGAAGCTCAGGCGGGTGGGGGGCTCATCCCAGCCAACTCGACCGCGATCCGATCCCCCTCGAGTAGTCCCTTTTCGGTAAAGGATCAAAGCTAGGCCGCACCTCCACGCCCCCCAATGATTCAGTTCTGGAATATCCACGTCTAGGATCTGCACTCCTAGACTGGACAAAACCCAAATTTTGATCGCCTATCTCCGCCATTCGCGTGTCAACCGCCCCCCCATGAAGACCGAAGTCCATACTATTCCCTCAAATCCGTGGGCTATAAAGCTGCTGACAAACCTCACGATCTGTGAATGATCTTCACTGTTCGCAAGAAAATGACCTCCGCTCAGAGAACTATCAAAGTGGTGCCATACGATCCTTTGTGGAAAGCGCTTTTTGAGTGCGAATCCAAACGCATCAAGGAAGTAATTACCGAGGGATTAGTTGAAGTCCATCATATCGGTAGCACCTCGGTTCCTAGCCTTTCAGCGAAGCCAATTATTGATATGATGCCAGAGGTTCTCAGTCTTGGGTTGCTCGATGATTTCGATCAAGAGATGGAAGGGCTGGGCTACCTTGTGAAGGGTGAGTTGGGGATTCCAGGACGGCGTTTTTACCTGAAGGGCGAAGTTGACAGGACGCATCATGTGCATGCTTTCGAGAGTGGATCTGAGGGCCTAATTCGACATTTAGCGGTCCGTGATTACTTGCGCGGTCATCCGGGCGAAGCTTCTTCTTACGCTGATCTCAAGATGAGGTTAGCATCTCAGTTTCCCAACGACAACGATGGCTACTGTGAGGGCAAGCACGAGTTCGTTCAGCAACTAGAGAAAAGGGCTCTAAACTGGAAAAGCAATGTGAACATTAAAGGGTGCATTGCTGCGAGGAACGAGCCAGCAAATGCCACCCGCTTGCGGGATTGAACACTGCCTTGCCGCGATGAGCGGCATCACCTCTGCGCAGCAAGATAACCCAGGCTTTAACACACTGACGCCCTTATGCGTTTTGTGTTGCGCAGTTGATGACCGATTCGCTTCTGCGCTTTGGCCCAACCCAACGAACCGCCCCATCATTTTACCCCGACATTATTTTACCATTCCCCCCTCGCTGAGAAGCGCGGAGGTAGAATGATGAAGGGCAAAATGATGGAAGCACAGCGGGCTTCGCAAGTGCCTCGCCGCAGCTCTTAATGTTCACAACGACCTGCTCGCTGTGGCTCTTTTTACGCTCCCGAATAACTTGCTGGTAAAAGATGGTTCCCGTCAGCAACTCGTCCAAACCATGAACGGCAAAAAGATGAACGGCAAAAAGATGGACGGCAAAAAGATGGACGGTAAAAAGATGGACGGTAAAAAGATGGACGGTAAAAAATACGGTAGCCGACAAGCCACCACCTTTTCCTCTCTTCCCGCATCTCTCATTCAGTGGAGGTTTCCTCTGCGGCCATCTAATCTTGTAAGGTGATGAATTCTGAGGGGCTGGAGTCTGAGCCTTGTCATCGCTCACGCCCCGAGTATGAGCAGCGCATGAAAGCCTACCAGATCACCGGCACAGAGGGACTCGCCTCATTAAATCAAGTCACACTGCCCGACCCCGTGCCGCAGTCCGGTGAGGTGCTCGTCCGCATCCGCGCCTGCTGCCTGAATTACCGTGATCTCATGAACGTGCTTGGTATTCGTGGCGTCACTGGCCCCGTGCCGCGTGTGCCCTGCTCAGATGGCGCGGGCGAAATCATCGCGCTGGGGGAAGGTGTCACCGACTGGCAGATCGGGCAGCGCGTCGTCATCCCCTTCATGCCGAGCTGGCTCGATGGTGGCTTCACCCAGCAGCACGCCAGCCGCGCCCTCGGTGGTGCGGTGGACGGATTGCTGCGTGAGCAGGCCTGCCTACCAGCGACCAGCCTTCTGCCCATTCCCGAGCATCTCTCCTTTGAAGAAGCCGCCACCCTGCCCTGCGCCGCCGTCACTGCCTGGGACTCCTTATTTGTGCGTGGTGATCTGAAAGCAGGCGAGACCGTGCTCATCCTCGGCACCGGTGGTGTCTCCATCTTCGCGCTTCAGTTTGCCAAGCAAGTCGGAGCGCGCGTGCTCGCCATCACCAGCAGCGACGCCAAAGCCGCACGTTTGCTCGAACTCGGCGCTGACGCCGTGCATAATTACCGTACCGATCCCGCGTGGGACGACTGGGCTCTGACTCAGACCGGTGGACTCGGCGTCGATCGTGTCATCGAGATCGGTGGCCCCGAGACCCTGAACCGCAGCATCAAAGCCACCCGATTCGGCGGTCACATCTCACTCATCGGCGTCCTCACCGGCACGGCAGGTGAGGTGCAAACCGTCGGCCTCCTGCGCAAAGGCATCAGGCTTGATGGCATCTACGTCGGCTCACGCGCCATGTTCGCCCAGATGCTGGACAAGATCACCGAAACAAAGAAGCGCCCCATCATCGACACCACATTCGATTTCACCGACGCCCCAGCCGCCTTTCAGCGCATGGAAAGCGGCCAGCACTTCGGCAAGATCGTGATCAAGATTTGATCCCAGCCCGTAGCCGCCTACGCCAGCAGGCGGCTGGTCCATAAAGTCCCCCTCAACGCCGAACTTCCGGCTGATGACGAGGAAGATGAGGAATGACAACCCTGCACCCTAATTTTTCAAAGGAGGAAAAAGAGATAACAGAGATCTGAATTTTCTGCCTCTGAGCCTCTGTTTCCTCCTGTTAAAAACTCCCCGTCATGACCTCGCAAATCGCTACTAACCCGCTCGGCAGGGTCAAAACCGTCTTCCTTTGCCATCTCCTGCCAGAACCACTTTCATCGCCGACATGCCAGCCTATCAACTCTGGTCCGTAGGCTGAGCTGGCCGGGTGAAGTCACAAAAAAGCCGGCACCTCAGGGTGAGGTGCCGACTCCATCTGTCACGGCCTGTTGAAGGGCCTTAGGCAGATGCAAGCGGGGATCAATCGTCAATGACGACGCGGCTGATCACGCGGTTATCACCGTCGGTGACGTACTGCACACTCACGGGTGTGCCCACGCGGATGCGTGTCTTTAGATCGTCGTTGGTGATGACTTTGCCGCCCTTGGTGATGTAGGTCACGGACTTGCCATAGCGATAGGTCACGGGGCCGGCTTCTTCTTTCAAAATGAAGGTGGTGCCTGCCACGTATTCCGTAAGGGTGCCTGTGCCTGTGGTGGTCTTGACAGTGGTTTCGGTAGAGCCGTCTTCCTTGACCTTGGTGGTCTTGGTCGTGATGTCTGCCGCGATGATGGCGGTGGTGGCGATGATCGCGAAGGCGAGGGTGTAGAGTTTGATTTTCATAGTATTGAGGTGCGTTTTTTTGGTTTGGTTTGGTGATCAATGATCTTGTCAGTAAGTCATTGAATGAACTGCACCATGGGTGGCCCCCGAGGCCTCTGATATGGGGTCAAACCCGCTATATCACTGGAGTCAGGCTACGGGAAACACCCCACTCCCATTCATTTGTTATTGGGGTGATGCGAACGTCAGGTAAGGTCTTATGTCAGACAAAACTAAAAGGCAGTTCGGAGTTTGGATGGACACACACCACTCGACCATTGTTGGCCGCGGGCCAGCCGCCACAGAATTCACCATCCTCGGTCATGCCAAGAATCCAGGTCCAGGAGCCAACTCGAGCGAGAACGCTTCAAACAACCATGAAGTGACCTTGGTTCACAAGTATTTCAAAGAGATCGGCCGCTATCTGGAGAACGCAGATGAGGTTCACGTAACCGGCATCGGAACGATTCAGGAGCAATTCGTGCGTCACCTTGGCGATACCGCACAGTTCAAAAAGACGACCGTATCCGAAAGCACCTCCACCCCCATGAGCGATGATAAGCTGATTGTCTTCATCAGCAGCCATTTCAACTAGGGCGTGTTTTAAAACTGGCGTCGAGTTGTGATTTGATAGCGAAAGAGTATTTGAACGTCCCAT
>JBEBGU010000024.1:0-16280 GCA_040081325.1 Prosthecobacter sp. | reverse complement strand
GTCGCGAGTTGTTCGTGGATGACTTCCTCATCGAAAAACTCAGCGGTAAGGCCGAGCAGCGGCTGCATCATCCGCAGCCCCAGGAGATCGCCATCACGCATGATTTGCCATGGGAGGGCAGCGGCAGCGGCTACCACAGCATCTTCAAGGATGGCGACAAATACCGCATGTATTACAAGTCGTGGCAGCTCACCGTCACCGCACCAGGGAAGGTGAACACCGGCGAGCATCCGCTCTTCACCTGCTACGCGGAAAGCGATGATGGCATTCATTGGCGCAAGCCGGAGCTGGGCCTGCATGAGTTCAAGGGCTCGAAGGCCAATAACATCGTTCTCGCCCCCGGAAAGATGGGCGCGGCGAATCCCGACCCCGGCCACATCGCGATCTTCAAGGACGACAATCCCGCTGCGAAACCGGACGCGCGCTACAAGGCCATCGTGCGCTCGGGTTCACCCAAAGGCCTGCTTGCCATGCAATCCGCGGACGGTTTGCACTGGTCGCCAATGCAAGAAACGCCGGTGATCACCGATGGCGCTTTCGATTCGCAGAATCTCGCCTTCTGGGATGCGAATAGCGGCGTGTATCGCGCTTACTGGCGTTACTTCACCGGCGGCACGACTGAGGAGAACGACTGGAAGCCGACCGGAGATCGCGCCATCAGCACCGCCACGTCGAAGGACTTCCTGCATTGGGAAAACCAGCACGATTTGAGCTACGCCGATTCACCCAGCGAGCAGCTCTACACGAATCAGGTGAAGCCGTATCATCGTGCTTCGCATCTGCTGCTCGGATTTCCCACTCGCTATGTCGAACGCGGCTGGTCACCCTCCATGAAGGCGCTGCCGGAACTGGGGCATCGCGAGTGGCGTGCCAAAGCAAACCAACGCTACGGCACCGCGATCACCGAAGGTTTGTTCATGGCCAGCCGCGATGGCGTGAAGTTCAAGCGCTGGAACGACGCCTTCCTGCCACCCGGCATCGAACGCGAAGGCACCTGGAACTACGGCCAGCAATACATCGCCTGGCATCTGGTCGAAACGAAGTCCGCGCTCGAAGGCGCGCCGAATGAACTTTCGCTGTATGCAGGCGAAAACTACTGGACCGGCACCAGCAGCGCGCTGCGCCGCTACACGCTGCGTCTCGACGGCTTCGTCTCCATCAACGCACCGATGAAAGGCGGCGAGATGGTCACGAAGCCGATCACATTCAGCGGCAAAGAACTGACGATGAACTTCGCCAGCTCCGTCGCTGGTGGCATTCAGGTTGAGATTCAGGATATTGAAGGCAAAGCTTTGCCCGGCTTCGCACTCGCGGACTCAGAACCACAATTTGGCGACACGCTCGCACGCACCGTGACCTGGAAGAATGGCAACGATGTCAGCACACTCGCAGGCAAGACAGTGCGGCTGCGCTTTGTTCTAAAGGATGCTGATCTCTACTCGATCAAGTTCGAGTGAGGCCCAGCAGCGCCAGCGAGTCGCGGTGAATCATCGTCTCGATCTGATTTATATCGAGACGCGGGAGTTTGGTGCCTTCTAGCATGTCGTTGAGTTTGCGGATGCCGTCGATGCTCGCATTCACCGTGGTGAAGGGAAAGTCGGTGCCGAAGAGCAGCTTGTGCCACACGCCGTATTCCTGAGCGAGCATAAGGGAGTTGTAGAGCTGCCATGGGCGGTAATGCAGAGCGCTGACATCGGTGAAGACATTCTCGTGTTTGCGAATCGTCACGAGGCATTCGCCTTCATACGGATGCCCGAGATGCGCGAGGATGATCTTCACGCGCGGATGCTTCAGCGCTACGGGTTCGATCAAACGCGGCGACGTGAAGGCTAGTGGTGCCTGCGCGATAAAGGTGGTGCCCATGTGCAGCAGCACGGGCAATGAGTGCAGCTCGGCGTATTGCCACAGTGGCTCCAGCTTCGGATCATCCGGGCTGAAGCCTGCATACATCGGCAACAGTTTGATGCCACGCAGTCCGAGTTCTTCGTGTCCGACACGCATCTCACGTTCCCAGCCCTCCTGTGTCGGATCGACGGACAAAAAGCCGATCAACCGCTGCGAATCACGCGCTACATAATCCGCTACCGTTTTGTCATCGACCCACAGACCGCTGAGTTTGGCTTTGCCGCCGAAAACGACGGTGCATGTGTCCTCGGGTGCCGAGGCGCGGTAGGCTTCATACGTCGCGCTCATGTCCACCGCATGTCCGGGGCGTGCGCGGCCAGCCTGACGGATGAAGTCGTCCGAGAAGTCTTCGGGGAAGTTCCAGGCGTGGGAATGGACGTCGATGATCATATGGGAGTAATATTACTTGGAATCGAAAACCTGCCATCATGGTTGGTGGACAGTTTCGGCGAAATGCGCACGTTCATGATGATCATGAAATGCGCGCTCTTTTTTCTCACTGTCTTGGCTTTGCTTCAGACGACTCAGGCTCAGGTTCCTGCTCCGCAGGCTGCACCGCAGGAGTTGATGCAGAAGTTATTCAATCCGACTGCCACGGCTGAAGAGCTACTCGCAGCAACGAAGGAGGCAGGGAAAGCGGGTGTGCCACGACAGCAATTGATCGAGGCGAAACTGATCTGGGGACTGCGCAAGCAGGACGCGGAGTGGCTGGTGAAGATGCTGCCAGAGATGGAAGTGCTGGCCGCAAACTTTGATCCGGCGCAATCAGCAGGCATCAAGTCGGCGGACGATATTCGTGCTTTCATCGAGTACACGAAGGCTCTGGATGCGCAGAGCAAGAAGGATGAGGCAGGGTTCAAAAAGCATGTGCTGGAAGCGATGTGGCTGAGCCCAGGTCAAGCGCCACTGTTTGCCCAGACCATCGAGAAAGGTCGTCGTGAAGCGAAGATGGAGACGATGAAGATTGATCTGCAACTGGCATTGGTCACCTCGAAGGGTGAGGCCACAACTTTGGCAGATCAGATGGCGGGAAAGAAAGCCGTGCTGTTAGACTTTTGGGCCTCTTGGTGCGGACCGTGTATGCAGCTCATGCCGGAGCTGAAAAAGAAGGCGGAGCTACTGTCAAAACACGGAATCGTGGTGGCGGGAATGAACAAGGATGATGAAAACTCGGAGGCTGTGGCAGAAAAGGTGAGAGGTGAGCACGACATCGAGTTCCCATGGCTGATCGAGCCAGTCGAGCGCCCTTTCACCAAGATGCTGGAGATCGAAAGCATCCCGCGAATGATCCTGATCGGACCGGACGGTAAGGTGCTCTTTAATGGTCACCCGCAAGACCCAGGCCTGTGGAGCGCGCTGCAAAAGATCGATCCTGAAATCAAGGCTCCGGGGGCGTGATTCACTAAACTTTTAACAGGAGGGAACAGAGTCAGAATCTTTTTCTCTGTTACCTCTGCTGCCTTTTGTTAAAAAATCAGTCGGGTTTGATCTGGTTCTGCACATGCCGCAGTAGTCCAGCACAGCCATCCTCGAGAAGGTCGAGCACGTTTTCAAATCCCTGCTCACCGCCATAATAGGGGTCGGGCACTTCCTTCTCGGAGCGCTGGGTGCAGAACTCACAAAGGAAACGGACCTTGGCGTCATGCTGGTGCTCGCGATCAAAGGCGCGAAGGTCGCGGCGGTTCTGCTCGTCCATGATGAGCACGAGATCGAACTCCTCCAAATCGGTGTCTTTGACCTGACGGGCCATGCTGGTGAGATCGTAGCCACGAGCCATGGCAGCGGCACGCATTCGGTGATCGGCACGCGCTCCTGTGTGCCAGCCGCCAGTGCCCGCCGAGTCGATCTGGATTTGTGAGTCGAGACTGGCCTGAGTCACGAGGTGACGCATCACGCCTTCAGCGGCTGGAGAACGGCAAATATTGCCCATGCAGACGAAGAGGAGTTTGAATGAGTCGGTCATGGGAGAGGTAGCTAAACAGCATCTGTGCCACTTTGATCAGAGTGCTACAGAGAGGGCGGTCCACTACCGTGGGTCAGACGGACGCGCAAACTTTCCTGTGTGACAGGCCGTGAAGATGCTTCATGTACGGGTGAAAAGTAAAGCGAGCTATTGTCTCAGTCCGACTTTTCAGCTATCAAGCCATCTCTTATGACTAAAAGCTCCCTCATGTTTCGCCTCGGCTTATCTTTGATCTGTCTGCTCACGGCCGCGAGCTGTACGGTAACTCAAGTCACTCGCCGCTACAGCGGAGTCGCGCCTGGTGGTGGCTACTACGTGACAGCGGTGCCGCACACCGTTCAAATCACGCCCTTTGGGCTGGTTAAAATGCCGAAGCCAAGACTGCCTAACTTCAATGCACCTGATCTAGGGCTTTTTGGTTTTGGTCGTTCTGCTAAAAAAGTTTCAGCGCCAGTCGATAGGTCTTTTTGGAGAGGTGATGGAGTCAGCGGCAGCCCTCGTATGCACATCGATATCAGTGACCAGATGGCCTACTATTACAGGGGTGACAGCCTAGTCGGAGCCTCACCTGTCTGCACTGGCAGTCCTGCCTTCCCGACACCTCGGGGCAACTTCTCCGTGATGGAAAAGGATCATGATCATCTCTCTTCTGTTTACGGTGACTACATCGACAAGGATAAAAACATCATCAAGACTCAGATCGATAACCGAAAAGATCCGCGCCCACCTGGCACGAAATTCGATGGTGCCAAGATGCACTGGTTCATGCGCGTCACGGGTGCTGTGGGGATGCATGAGGGCTACTTGCCAGGCTACGCCGATTCGCACGGCTGCATCCGCCTGCCAACACACATGGCGATGAAGTTCTTTGAAGTGAGCCCGGTAGGTACGCCGATCAAGATCACCGAGTGATGCGTCCCCCTAAAACGGGTGCCTCACTTGTTTCCTTGATCGGATTGGCCTCACCCATCCAGAGGATGTTAGTCGGCCCACCTCCTCCGCCAGGGGTAGGGGGAGGCCCTTGGGCGACAGCGGAAAGTTCACGCTCCAAATCCCCGATGCGGACCCTCACAACGTAGCGCTTCGTTTGACTTGTTACTTCATAAAAACCCGTGCTGGCTGCCGGTCCAGTAATTCCAAGCATGCCCAAGGCTTCGTTGACCGTCAGCGTAGGATCATCTTCAGTGCCGAGGACTCCATCACGACCTAAAAAACGTGCATGCAATGCTTGTGCCTGCCGCATCTGGCAGCCCGTCACAGCCACGACGACTTCAGGCTTAGCCGCTTTCAGATCAAAGGTAGCGCCAGCATAAATACTAAACCATGTCCGCCATTCGGGATATGCCATCTCTACCTCCTGCATTCCGCGCACCAAAGCCATCTCTTCGAGGCTCCGAAAAGGGCGATCAAAGGGCATCCCGTTGTTGCCGTATTCCTTGCTTTCAGCCCCGTTAGGGTTTGTGCCAGGGCCATCGTCCACCCAGTCTTTCATAGCTGCGATCAGCTTTTTTGCCTGATCCAACTTCATTCCCCATTGCATAAAAACGCGGACCAAGACGTCTTCACCATTCGTCCCCGGAGGAGGTAGAGGAGGGGCTCCAGGAACTGGGCTTGGGGGCGAAACGCCCAGTAGCTTATTAGGATCTAACCGACCTCCTTCCCCGATGATTTGCACTTCATAAGCTTCGTCTTCAGAAAGCACACGCTTCAAGAGTGGGTCACCAAGATTAACCTGCGGATTCAAAGCAATATTTAAAGCTCCCTCAGCCACCATTCGAGCACGGAAAATTTGCCGCTTCGCTGCTGCCGAATCGAGATCCTGGGTAAGCAGCAGTGAGGCACCCGCCACCAGCCCAATCAGCAGTGCGATCACCCACAGCACCGCTAGGAGTGCTGCTCCAGATTGATTGCGACGTCGATAATGATGCATGATGATAGGCATTACGGATTTGGAAGAACTGGAGGGATCCAAAAGACGGCGCGGGTTTCAAAGCCGTCGTCCAGGCGCAGATGCATTTCGGCCATCAGCGGTCTGCGACCCTGCTTCCAGTTATTCTCCCAGCGGTTCGTGGTGGGATCGTAGAACCTCCATTCAAAGCGACTCACGTTGTCCAGCAGCGGCAGCGTGATCTGATCACGACTGTAGCGCACCGTTTGGTTTGAGCGTAGAGCCTGAGTTTGTTTTTGATCCAGCACGCGCAGCATGACGCGGAGATAGCCGCCGGGCCGCTCTTCAGCATAGACATCCATGCTGGTATCAGGTGCCAGGGAAAGGCCGGGGGTAAAGGAGCTGCCGCCATTCACGAAATTCATCGTCGGCACATAAGTGCCGCCGCTCTGCTTCACACTCAGCCGCACCTCAGCCTCCCCCGGCAGACTGCGAAAAGAGCGGCGCAGAAATTCGATAAAATTCAGCCGTATCTGAGATCTCTCCTGAGATGCCGCCACATCATTCCCCAACTCCATCGTGCCCTGGGCGATGGCGAAAATGCCGCCCATGAGCATGACAAAAGCTGACAGCGAAACCAGCATTTCAAGCAGAGTGAAACCCACTGCAAGAGTGCCCTGACTCGTGCGGCGGATGGTTCTGGAAAGTTGAGGGTTCATGATGACAGATGCGAGCTAATTGACTGGCAAAAATGCTCCGGCATAGCGCAGTGAATCCGCCTGTAGCTCGATGACACCACTGCCATCATTCCACCGAGCCGTGGCCTCAATCCGAAACATGTCCTGCAAGAAGCGGCCTTCCTTATTCTTGAGATCCTTCACTTGCTCCACTTTCACATGATAGGCCACGCCGTCGGCTCCGGCCTTGATGTTTTCCTCCAAATTTTTCATCTGCGGCATCTTGCCATATTCGTCGATCAGGGACTCCAGGGATTGCTCCACTTCGAGCAGTGTCTGTGACTCGACGGTGGCTTCGGAAATTTGATTCAGCGTCCCGACCAGTGCGAGTGCAGCGATGCTAAACACAGCCAAGGCAAGCACGACCTCAAGCAGTGTCATGCCATGACGAGCTGACTTTAAAATTCGTGATCTGAAGATTGAGATTTTCAATCCATCGTCCCTCCCGTGAGCGCGTGGTAGGTGACTTCCCGGCTGCCGCCGTTCTTGATTTCAAAACGAACTTTCAAGGGTTCGCAGATGCCCTGCTCACCGAAGCGCCAGACCTGGCCCTCTGCCTTTTCCCAGCCTTTGCCCTGCCAGCGTTTGATCAGGATTTGGACGTTCTTCGGCACGGTGAAGTTGCTCATGCCTGTGGCTGTAGAGCCGACCACTCCAAAGCCCTCTTCACTGAAGGCGATCAACATGCCACGATGCTGAATGACCGCTGTGTTCAGCGAGAACTTGGACATCTGCGTGAGCTGCTGCACGGGCTTCTCAAAGGGGTCCTCATCTTCAAAGAAGCTGAAGCTCGCGTAACCAATGCCGACGATCAGCATCATGATCGACATCACGATGATGATCTCAAACAGCGTGAAGGCTGAAGCGCGGCGGCAGGGTGATAACCGTTTCATGACAGGATCACCCCTCAGGGCACGCGAATTCAGCGACTGACGACATCATCCTCGGAGCCATCTTTCTTATCTGGACCGATGGAATAGATGTCATAGGAATCACCATTTTTACCGGGACTGCGCAGCACATACTTGCTGTTCCATGGGTCCATGATGGCCTCTTCCTTCACCAGCTTTCTCTTTACACGTGCATTACCAGGAGGAGTGACCAGAGCATCAAGGTTGCCCGGTAGTGTGCGATTGAGTGTTTTGTATTGGCTGATGGCAGCCCTCAGCGTGCTCATCTGGGCTTCAGCGGCAGTGAACTTCGCATTCTCATCCACTTCACCCAATGTGACGGCTCCTATGGCGATGAGCAGTGCGATGATGGCGAGCACGAGCATCATCTCCATCAGGGTGAACGCAGCTCGGACTTGGCGGACGATAGGAAGGTTGGCTTTCATAGGTGGTTCGTTGGGTCAGTGGCTTGGTTGGAAAGACGAGGGGTTCATTGTGTTCGGCATTCGTCGGCAGGGAAGCAAGATTTCCTCAGTGGCCTCGCGTTTTCAGCGCAGACACGGTCTGGAAGATGACGGAAATCATCATGTAAGCCATGACCCCGACGAGGGCCGCCATGACGAGAATGATCACTGGCTGAAGCAGTGCCATGACCTTTTCCAGACTCTTGCTCAGATCGCGACCACAGCGATCTGCTGTGCGGCGCAGGGTGCCGCTGAGATCACCTGTGTGCTCGCCGATGCGGACCATCTCAAGCAGTCTCAGCGGAAACAGCGCGGTCTTTTCCAAACCACGCGAGAGGGAGGCCCCGTCACGCACACTGGCGATGACGTTTTCGAGCTGCTTTTGCACGTATTGGTTGGAAGAGATGCGTGAGGCGAGTTCCAGACCTTTTAATAATGGCAGACCACCACCGGTGAGTGAGGCCAGGGTTTCGAGAAACTGCGTGTGAAAGTTTGCCATCAAAACACTGCCGACAAAAGGCATCCGTAGTTTCGAGCGATCCCATAGCGGGCGTCCAGTCTTGGATTGACTCCAAACCCAGAATCCTAGCGCGGCCAATCCCATCCCAGCGAGGACAAGCCACCAGTAATTTCTAAGGAAGTCAGAGAAGGCCATGACGATCTGGATTCCCTTCGGCACGCCACCTTTCATGCGTGACATCATCACGCTAAGTCTCGGGATGAGGAAGGTGGTGAAAAGGATCGTCACACCCACTGCGGAAACCGCGAGGAAGCCTGGATAGATCAGTGCCACCGCCACTTGGCTTTTCATTTCGCGCACCTTCCCGAGATACTGCGACTGCCGCTTCATCGACTCAGACAGTGAGCCGCCAGCTTCGCCTGCGGCGGCCACAGCGCAGAACAATTCACCAAATGCTGGTGATGCCTGACGCAGCGCACTGCTGAATGGGTGGCCCTCGCGAATTAAATTTCCAAGACGTGCGGCGATACGACTATGCGAGCCGCCTGTGCCCTTGCCTTCCATGAGCTTGAGCGCCTGCTCTAGCCTCATGCCAGCTTCGAGTAGCTCGGCGAGTTCTTCAGTAAAGAGTTGAAGCTGCGAGCTGCTGATCTTGATCGGACCACTGGCATTTTCGATTTGAGCCGCTGACTTTCCTTTGGTCGATACCGCTACTTTAGCTCCAGGCTTAGCTGCTGCCTTGCCTGCGCCTTCTTGCACTTTGAAAGGCTGAAGTCCACGCCCGCCCAACTGCCTCACGGCTGAGGCGCGATCCGCCGCATCGACGGTTCCAGATACATCGCGCCCGGTGGCATCAGTGGCTTGATAGGCAAAGGTGGGCATGGCTTCAAAGTCTATTGCTCCGACTCAGCGATGGTGACGCTGATCACCTCTTCAATCGTCGTGTGTCCGGCGAGCACCTTGCGCACTCCATACTCGCGCATGGGGCGGTAGCCGTCTCGGTAAGCTTGCTTCATGAGGTCGCCAGAGCTGGCTTTGTGCGTGACGAGTTCTCCCATCGCAGGCGTGAGGCGCACGAGTTCGTAGATGGACATACGGCCTTTATAACCGGTGAGCCGGCAGGCCTCGCAGCCGCCTTCTTTGGCGCGATACACAGGCGTGTTGATCGGGCCTTCATACTTGAGTTCTCGCAGTTTCATCTCTGCCTCAGGCTCGATCTGCTTGCAGGCATTGCAGAGCAAGCGCACCAGCCGTTGGGCGATGAAGGCGCGGACGGAACTGGCCACAAGGAAGGGCTCCACGCCCATGTCCACCAGACGCATGATGCCGCCGATGGCATCATTCGTGTGCAGCGTGCTGAGCACCAAGTGACCTGTCAAAGCAGCACGGATGGCGATCTCAGCAGTTTCAAGATCGCGCATTTCTCCGACCATCACCACGTTCGGATCACCACGCAGAATGCTGCGCAGTCCCGTAGCAAAGGTGAGTTGAATTTCAGGCCGCACGGCGATCTGCACCACGCCTGGCAGTTTGTTTTCCACCGGATCTTCAATGGTGACGATGCGGCGGTGCTCCACATTGAGCTGGCTCAGGAAAGTGTAGAGCGTCGTCGATTTACCAGAACCCGTCGGACCGGTGACCAGGATGATGCCGTTGGGCTTCTTGAGCAGCACTTCGATCTCAGCGCGCAGATCAGGCTCAATGCGCAGCAGATCGAGATTGAACTTCTCTTGACCGAGGAGACGCAGGCTGACGCTTTCACCTTCTACAGAGGGAATGGTCGCGACACGCACGTCGATGAACTGACCGGCGATTTGCAGGCTGATACGTCCATCTTGAGGTAGTCGGCGCTCGGCGATGTCGAGCTTGGCCATCACTTTCAGACGCGCGATCACGGACTGCTGCAGCGCTTTGATGTTCTCCGGCACGGGCACCTCACGCAGACGACCGTCGATGCGGTATCTCATGCGCAGCTTGTCCTCCATCGGCTCCACATGGATGTCCGTTGCGTGCTGCTCCAATGCTTCGCGGATAACCGTGTTCACAAACTTCACCACCGAAGCTTCTTCATCATCTGCGTCGATGATGTTTGCTTCGTCGCGCTGTTCGAGATCTGCACCGTCCACATCACGGCCCTTGAGGATCTCTTCAAACGTATCCGCACCCACACCGTAGAAGTCGCGCATGGCATTGAGCATGCGTTTACGCGGAGCGATCTCCCAGCGCACGGCCACATCCACCTCACGCGCCACAGCTTGGCGTCCGATCAGATCAAAGGGATCGTAACCGGCGACGATCAGTTTCTTTGTTCCGCCTTCCTGCTCCTCGATCTTCAAAGGCAACAAACGATGCTTCAGCGCCACACGCGGCGGTAGCAGACGCTTCATCTCAGCCGCATCCGCCGAGTCAGGCAGTGGCATGGACACATAGCCGAGTCCGACATGCACCGCGAGATGGGAGAGGAAAGCCTCCTCATCCAGCGAGCCGAGATCGAGCAGTTGATTGATCACCGATGAACTCGGTGTCGAGACGGGCAGGGGAATGCCCGTGCCACCCGAGGCCTCCAGACATTGCACGAGAGCTTGGCGGATGTTTTTCATCAGTCTTTGGCTGCCTCTAGTGTGACCGGTGGGAAAAGGCTGGCATCAATGAGTGATGTGTCCTCCACCGTTGCTTCAGGCGGCACTGGCACTGAGCCGACATCGGGCGCGTAGCCATACTTTTCTAGAAGCTCCACGATGTAGCTCGTGGCTCCATTGAGAGTCGAGAATTGCTTCGTGGCCTGAGCCGTCAGGTCCTCGCGCAGAGCACCCGTGATGAAGGCACTGCCCACCATGCCGAGCGAGCCATCTGCTGCCGGGCCCTTGTCTGATTCATCATCTGCCGCGAGCAGTCGGCCATCCAGTGACTCAGCGACGCGCAGTGAGCGTGTGCCAGACGGGCTGTCGAGAAGCAGTGAGCGATTCAAAGGACCCGAAGCCGTGTAAAGCGCCTGTGAATTGCCAGAGATGGCAGCCGCTGAAAACACCGCCTTCCGAGTGCTCGCATTCGCTGCTACAAAGAACTTCGCGCTGCTGTCCGCCACGGCATACACATTGCCGCCATCTTCCGTCGTTAGGACCATCGTCGCCTTGCCGCCCTGGGCTGGAGCAATCAAATAGGCGCTCTTGTAGCAACTGAAGTTCACCGACTCCTCTTCCGGCGTGAACACTAACTCATAAACCAACCACTGCGCCGGAGCACAACCCAATGCTGCCAGCCAGAGCAGAACGGTCAAAAATAAGGGGTGAAATCGGGCGGTCAGAAACATGCGGGCGGTTTTGTAGGCGAGACAGACAGGATTGTCGAGCGGCGCGTTGAAACGACACGCTCACAAATCCGCTCTTCTAAAAATATAAGGGTTTGAGGTCAGCTCCCTTCACCTCATCAAGCAGCCGGTTTTATTCGTTATTCGAGTCACTTGTTGCAGGCTTCCCAGGCCGCTATTCATGGAGAAAAATCCGCAACACATTGAACACCATCTTTGGAACAAAAGAGGAAGCAATCCATTCACTTCGCCAGTGAGACGCAGACGATCTCTTGGTCGTTCCGGGCAAAGACGCACTGATTGGCGAAGGCTGGGTGGGACCAGACGACGGCGCGGCGTGGATCGGTGGTCGTCGGTTTGAGGAGTTGGGTGCGGCTGAGTTCTTCGTAGCCTTTGGGGGTGAGTTTGGCTATGATGAGATCGCCCTGTTCGTTGGCGAGGAAGAAGCGGTCGGCGTGCTTGATGAGGAAAGCATTGGCCCAGCGCACAGGTTTGCCGCCGGTGGTGGCGGCGAAGGTTTCCCAGAGGCGCTCGCCAGTGTCGAGCTTCAGGCAGCGGAGTTCGCCATAGCTGCACACGCCGTAGATGTGACCGTTTTCGATGAAGGGCGTGCTCATCAGGCTGTGCAGGGTGTCGGTGTTTTTTTCGCTGAAACTTTTGCCTTCCCATAGCAGCGTGGCGGTGGGTTTTGTGGCGTCGAGTTTGAAGCACTTCGAACTGGTGTAAAAGGAGCTGAGCAGAAGTAGATCACCCGCCAAGCGCGGTGTGGCGACGGTGAGTCCGGCGCGGACATCCCAGGGATGCGACCAGAAGACTTTGCCGGTGGCGGGATCGAGTGAGTTCACGGCCTGCGGATGCCAGAGGATGAGCTGTTTAGTGCCGCCAGCCTCAATCATCGTCGGCGGTGCATAGCCTGGCTCGCGGGCATTGAGCGCACGCCAGAGTTCTTTGCCGGTGTCTTTGTCAAAAGCCACCGCGACGCTGCCGGGGCCGCCACAGAGGCAGATGAGGCGTTGTTCATCAAGCAGCGGATGACCGGCGAAGCCCCACATCGGTGTGGCGGCGGCGAAGTTTTTTTTGAAATCATGTGACCAGAGCACCTGGCCATTCGCAGCGTCGAGACAGAATAGATTTCCCTCCGCACCGAGCGTCCAAACTTTGCCATCGCTCACGACTGGTGTGCAGCGCGAGCCAGTGGAGTAGCTCATGGTGTAGGTGCAGTCGTAGCGATGCTCCCACACGACACTGCCATCAGTGGCATTGAGACAAAGCACACGCTCACTGCCAGGGATGATTCCACGAGCGAAGGCATTGCCGGACACGCTTGTCTTCTCGGCGACCTGACGATCCATGAGATAGACTTTGCCATTCGCGACTGCGGGTCCGGTGTAACCACCGCCGACTTTGACACGCCAGCGAACAGGCGGGCCGCCTCGCGGAAAAGTTTCGACGATGCCGGTCTCACGCCACACACTATCGCGCTGCGGGCCGAGCCACTGCGGCCAGTCGTCGGCATGGAGGGCTGTATTGACCAAAAGGAGAAGGAGCAGAGTTCGCATGGGATGATCAAACTCAACTCGGCGAATCACGCTACTGATGATTCGCTGAATGCGGATGATCACTTGAGCCGAGCGACCTCCGCGCTAAATGACTTTCATGGTCGCCGCCACACCCAGCCTTATTGAAGATATCCGTCGCCTGAAGAAGGAGCGCAATGCGCTGATCCTCGCGCACAATTACCAAACACGAGACATCCAGGAGATCGCAGATTTTGTCGGCGACTCACTGGGGCTGGCTTACAAGGCGAAGGAGACGAACGCGGATGTGATCGCCTTTTGTGGTGTCCATTTCATGGCAGAGACGGCGAAGATCGTGAATCCCTCGAAGATCGTGATCCTGCCAGATCGCGATGCAGGCTGCTCGCTGGAGCAGAGCTGTCCTGGACCGCAGCTTGAGGCCTTTCTCAAAGCGAATGCGGCGAAGAATTATTATGTGATCGCCTACATCAACTGCAGCGGTCATGTGAAGGCGCTGAGCGACTGCATTTGCACGAGTGGCAACGCGGTGAAGATCGTCGAAGCGGCGCCTAAAGACCGCCCGATCCTCTTTGTGCCGGATCAGAATCTGGGATCGTGGGTGATGGAGCAGACGGGGCGGAAGATGGATCTTTGGAAAGGTGCCTGCTATGTGCATGTGGAGTTCACGCGCGACAGCATCCAAGCGATCAAAGACGAGCATCCTGATGCTAAAGTGGTAGCGCACCCAGAATGTACTTATGCCGTGAGGATGCTGGCGGATGAGGTGTGCAGCACGGAGAAGATGGTCGGCTACTGCCGCAACAGCCCGTCGAACACGTTTATCATCGTCACCGAAAGCGGGATGTTGCATCGCCTGGAGCGCGAGGTGCCAAACAAGCGCTTTATCCCCGGCCCAACCGGCCACTGCGCCTGTGCGGACTGCCGCTACATGAAGCTGAACACGCTGCAAAAGCTGCATGATGCGCTGCGTGATCTGACGCCGCAGGTGGAGCTGCCAGAAGACATTCGTGCGCGTGCTGAGAAGCCGATTTTGCGGATGCTGGAGCTGAGCCGTTGAACGGGCTTATAAAAAACCGCCGTCACCCGGAGTGCGGATGACGGCGGTGTGGATGGGATCGGGCTCAAGAGAGCCGGAACTGCTAATTACTTCTCTTTGCAGCAATCTTTGCCGCAGGTTTTGCCAGCGTCTTTGCAGCAGGTGGCGCAGGTCTTGCCTTTGTCAGCGCAGCACTTTTTGCAGGCTTCACCGGCGAAGGCAGAGCTGGAGATGGCTGCGAGGGCAATGAGGGACAGAATAGTTTTCATATTTTTAGAGATGTTTATTGGGTTTGAAATGAGTGGACTGACTTTGAGACATTGAACCAGATGGAGTGGCGCGCGCTGGGAGATCGGGCTGACTGATCCGGTGGATCGTTCGAGGTGCGCTTTTTGCACGGACAGACGCATCAGTGACTCCGAGGGCGGAAGCCTGAGGTCTCAAGTGAGCAGCGCGCAATACTGAAGATAGAGCGGCGTCACCGGTCGTGACGACCTGTGATTTAGCGCAAGCTGGAGTCCGGTCTGCTGCTCCCACCTCAGTGGTGGGAGCACCTCCGCGACAGGCAGCCACACCCACGTCTGTAAATCGACCAAGACCAGACGGGGTGCGGCGGCGATGTCAGGGGAAAGGTTTCTCTCGAGCGTGCCCTGGCAGCATGGGCAGTCGGACTCGTGAGCAGGCTGGTCTTTTGGCGCGTCCTCAGGCAGGAGGAATTTGTGGCAGGAGAGGCACTCGGTTTTTGTCGGCAGTGCCTTTGCCATGCAACACCAGCACATGGGTACTGCCATGAGCAGGACCATGATGGACTGGGTAAGCCGGGTGAACATAACGAGCTATTGAGTCAACGTTCGCTAGCAGCGTGTTCAATCAGGCTCGCGGGTGAAACTGCCGATGCACCTGCTTGAGGCGCTTTTGATCCACATGCGTGTAAATCTGCGTCGTCGAGATGTCCGCATGACCGAGCATTTCCTGGATCACGCGTAGATCGGCACCGTTGTTTAAAAGATGCGTGGCAAAGGAGTGCCGAAGCAGGTGCGGATGCACGCGATCCCCAAGTCCTGCGGCTTTGGCACGCTCTTGGACGATTTGATACACCCGCGCTCGGGTGAGGACGGTGCCATTGATGGTGAGAAAGACGTGACTCTGCGTTTTCGGCTTCACTAAAGCTGGCCGACCATGGGCAAGATAGGCGGCGAGGGCCTCCCGAGCTGCGGCTCCGACGGGTGAGAGCCGCGTCTTGTTGCCTTTTCCAGTCACGCGAATCCAGCCCTCTTCCAAGCTCAGATTTTCCAGACGGGACTCCACGAGTTCGGTCAAACGCAGGCCGCTTGCATAAAAAAGTTCCAGGATCGCGCGGTCACGTCGGTCGAGTGGATCGTTGCCAACAATGGACTCCACGAGAAGCCTAGCATCTTGCTCATTGAGCGTGTCTGGCAGATGTTTTTCCTGCCGTGGAGGCAGGATGGGTTCAGCCGGATCACCGACACGTTTGCCACGCGCAGCCAGCCAACGGAAAAATATTTTCAGCGCTACCAACTCGATTCGTGCGCTGGAGGCAGCGAGTCCATCCCGCTTACGGCGAGCCAAATAATCGGTGAGCGTTTGGGTGGTTACAGCAGAGATTTCCGCCATCTGCCGATCCTCTTTCGTCCATGAGGCAAAGGCCTCCAACACGCGGCGGATGAGCACCTGATAGTTCGTGGAAAGGCCGCGCTCAGTGGCTAGGTGGAGGATAAAGCTGTCGATTGCGTCAAGCACGGCTGGACTCTCACGCAAAGCAGCTCAGGCGCAAAGGGTGATCTTTTAAAGCCCGGCCGCTGAAGCCTTAAAGCATGGGATGAATGGCACGCCTACGGCACCTCTTGTTATATTTTCCAGAATGGCTTTCACCGAGTTAAGGCGGAGCTTGGTAAGGTTTCCTTTGCCAGTCTCCGCGCTCCTGCTAACATCGCCCTCCCATGAATCCCGAGGCGCAAAAATTGGTCGATGCCGGCAAGCTAACAACGGCAGATGCTGGAAAACTATCCAAACTGGAAGCAGGCACATTTTGCCTGCACAAAAGCTGGGGGGTGGGCCGTGTCTCCGGCTG